>JALOLR010000010.1 GCA_025455885.1 Acidimicrobiales bacterium | reverse complement strand
AATTTGAACTCATCCACGCTGGCCGGGGCATCCAGCGAGTGCAGGCCGTAAAACAGCCACTGCCCCTTCGCCGGCTCACCGGTCTGACACCCGGGCGGTCCGGGCGGTCGGCGACCGTCCGAGGGCCGCGGCCGACGTCAGCCGTTGCGGGGGAGCTCGGAGAACGGCTTGGTCTTGTCCTCGTTGGGTTCCTTGGGGAGACCCAGCACGCGCTCGGCGATGATGTTCCGCTGGATCTGGTCGGTACCGCCGTAGATGGGCGGACCCTGGGCCCACAGCGCCGAACCGGTGACCGCGGCGAGAAAGGGGTTGCCGGTCGCCTCGTCGATCGCCGCCCGGTCCTCGTCGGCGTAGGCGTGGAGCATGCCGGAGGCGCCGACGATGCGCAGCCCGAGGTCGCGCGACAACCGCATGATGTCGCTCATGGAGAGCTTCGAGATGTTGGCCATGCCCGGCACCTCGCGACCGGCCTGGCGGGCCGCCTTCACCCGCAGCGTGTTGTAGCGCCCGAGCTCGCCGAGCGTGTGGAGGCGGACGAGGTCCTGACGGATCCCCGGGTCGCCGGCGGTGCCGTTCCCCTCGGCCAGATCGATCAGCAGCTTGGCGCTGCTCACCATCGACGTCGTCGACCCACCCCCGGGACGCCTGGGACGGCCGGTGGGGGTGACGAAGTCCCCGGCCCGCCGCTCGAGGTGGCCGGCGACGCTGCCGGGCAGCGCCGCACCACCCGCTTCGGACCCACCGCCGGAGCCGAGGCCGGCCCGCTCGAACATGAGCGTGCTGTTGGTGACGGCCCACCCGTTGTTGCGACCGCCGATCACCGCGGAGTCGGCCACCCGTGCGTCGGTGAGGAAGACCTCGTTGAACATGGCGTGGCCCGTCATCTCCACGAGCGGCCGGACCTCGATGCCCGGTTGGTGCATCCCGATCGCGAACCACGTGATCCCCTGGTGCTTCGGCACGTCGGGGTCGGTGCGGGCGATGAGCATGCCGAGATCGGCGATGTGGCCGAACGTCGTCCAGACCTTCTGGCCGTTGACGACCCACTCGTCACCGTCACGCACGGCCCGACAGGTGAGACCGGCGAGGTCGGAGCCGGCCCCGGGCTCGCTGAACAGCTGGCACCAGGCTCTCGTCCCGGTGACGATGTCGCGCACGTACAGGTCGATCTGCTCCTGGTCGCCGTGGGTGGCGATCGTGGGGGCGGCGAGCAGGAGTCCGAGACCACCGGGGGCTCCGAGCGCACCGGCGTCGGCGATCGTGCGCTGCACGCGCACGGTGTCGTTGCGGGACAGCCCCCGTCCGTACGCGTTCGTCGGGAGACTCGGGGCCGACCAGCCGGCGAGGCCGAGGCGCTGCCACCACTCCCCCACGGAGAGGTCCGGATCCCAGTTGTCCGCCAGCCAGTCACGCAGCTCGTCGAACACCGCGTCGGCCTTCGTCTCGGTGGTGTCGGTCACTCGGCCCCCCACTCGTCCCGCGCCGTGGTCGGCGCCACGCGCCCCAGTCTGGCCCTCCCGTCCGGCGGCGGCGAACGCCGACGCGGATCAAGCGGGCGGATCGGACGCTGCGGCGCCCGCGCCGACCGACCCCTCCGACCCGGCGTCCTCGGCCTCGCCGAGCCACACCTGCGCCAGGGACACGGTGGCCCCCTCCTGGCCCAGTCCCCGCTCACCGGACGCCATCATCCACTCGGCCGCGTCGCGGACCTGTGGGGCGACGGCCACGACCTGGCGCAACTGGAGCAGGAAGACCCAGGGCAGGTCGAGGAAGAGCTGCTCCTGCACGATCCGGTAGGCCTCCACCTGCACGGCGGGGTCCGTGGTGGCGCGGGCGTCGGCGAAGGCCTCGGTGACGACCGGGTTCACGTACCTCGTGATGTTGACGTTCACGGCCGGCTGCTCCCCGGGCAGGCCGCCGAGCACGGGTTCGTACAGGTCGGGATGAGGGCTCGTGAACCCCACGAACATCGCCGCCTGGTACTGGCCGAGCCTGGTGAGGTCCCGCAGCTCGTCCTCGGTCACCGGCCGGATGGTGATCTCGACGCCGATGGCCGCCTGTTGCGCCCGCCACAGCCGGGCGACGTCGAGCAGGAACGGGTCGCGGGGCACGAGCAGCTCGGCGGCGATGGGCACGCCGAACTCCTCGACGTACGCGTCGACCTCGCCCTGCGCCCGGGTCGTGTCGGGGACCGGCTCGGGGAGGTCGGTGAACCACGGCGACGGATCGGAGATGATGCCCCGCGCCGCCGTGCCCTGACCCCGGAGCGCCCGCTCGCGCAGCTCCTCCCGGTCGGTGCCGAGCGCCACGGCCCGGCGCGCGGTGATGGCGTCGAAGGGGGCGCGGGCGGTGTTGAGCGCCACGACCACCTTCGGGGCCTCGGCGTTGCGGTCCTCCACGAGGCGCACCTCGCCGGCGGCGGCGGCACGATCGAGGCGGGCCAGCTGCGCGGGGCGGTCGGCCGTCACCATGTCCGCCGCTCCGGCAAGGACGGCGCTGACCCGCAGACTGGGCTCGGCGACGACCGGGAAGGTGACGCCGTCGAGGAGGGGCAGCCCGCCCCGCCAGTACAGCGGGCTGCGCTCGAGGCGCAGCGCACCCTGGGTGCGGGGGCCGGACGCCGGCGAGTCGTCGGGCGGATCGACGCCGGCCCATCGGAAGGGGCCGGTCCCCACGGGCGGCGTCGACCCGCCGGCGGCGAGCGTCGCCGGGGAGGCGATCGTGCCGACCTGCGAGGCGAGGACCTCGGCGAAGGTGGACCAGGGCGCGTTCGTCGTGACGACGACCGTACGGCTGTCGGTGGCGGTCACGTCGGCGACCGGGGCGAGCAGACGAAGGCCGACCGGCGACCGGCGCTGCGCCTCGAGGTTGGCCACCACGTCGTCGGCGTGCAGCGTCGTGCCGTCCTGGAAGAAGACGCCCCGGCGCAGGCGGATCGTCCAGCGCGTCGACGTGGGGTCGGAGGTGATCGCCTCGGCCAGCTCGGGCTGGGCCACGTTGTCGACGTCGTAGGCCGCCAGCCGGTCGTACAGGCCGCGAGCCACCTGCTGGGCCGAGGTGTCCCAGACCTGGGCCGCCGGGCTCCAGTCCGTCGGGAGCACCCCGCTGGCCACCCGGAGCGTGCCGCCGGGCATCGGAACCGGGGCCACCGGCGCGGGAGGCGGCACGGTGGTCGGCACCGCCTGCTCGTCGTCGGTGCACCCCACGGCGACGAGGGCCAGGGCCACGGCCACACCCGTGATCGCGAGCACGCGGCGCACGAGCGTCACCGGGCGGTCCACCCGCCGTCGACGGCGAGCACGTGGCCGGTCACGTAGGTACTGGCGTCGGAGGCGAGGAACAGCAGCGCCCCGTCGAGCTCGTGCGGCTCCCCGCCACGTCCGGCGGGGGTGTTGCGGCGCACGTACTCGATCGACGCCGGATCGTTGAACATGACCTCGGCCATCTCGGTGCGGAACCAGCCGGGGGCGAGGGCGTTGACCCGGACCCCCCTGCGGATCCACTCGGTGCCGAGCTGGCGGGTGAGGCCCACCACGGCGTGCTTGGAGGCCACGTAGCTGGCCTCGTTGATCGGGGACGACGCCACCGTGCCGAAGATCGACGCGACGTTCACGATCGAACCGGCTCCGGCGTCGAGCATGCGACGGCCGACGAGCTGGGAGAGCCGCACCACGGCGTCGAGGTTCACGTCCATGATCCGGCGATAGTGCTCGGGGGTCTCGTCCTCGCTCGGCACGGGGTCGGTGACGCCGGCGTTGTTGACGAGCACGTCGATGCGGCCGCGCACCTCCTCGGCGACCGTCACCAGGCGGTGCAGGTCGTCCTCGTCGGTGATGTCGCAGGGCACGGCCACGGCGCCGGGGAGGTCGGCGACGAGGGCGTCGAGCCGGTCGGCGCGTCGGGCGGTGACGACGGGGATCGCGCCGGCGGCGTGGAGCACCCGGGCGAAGCGCTCGCCGAGACCGCTCGAGGCCCCGGTGACCAGCGCCACCTTTCCGTCGAGTCGGAACAGGTGGTCGACGGCGAGATCCGGCACGGGCGATGACGGTACTCGGCGTCGACCCCGGCGCCGGCGCCACCCCCCGGCCCGTGGGAGGATCGCCCGATGCCCGCCACGACCGCCCCCGTCTCGCCGCGCGGCACGAAGGTCCGGGTCGGGGTGGGGCTCGGCACGACGACCACGGCGGCGACCGGTGCCGCCTTCGCCGGCCTCGTCGACCGGTTGGAGGCCCTGCGCTTCGACAGCCTCTGGCTCTCGGAACGCATCAGCGGACCGGCGCCCGACCCGATGGTCGCCCTGGCGGTGGCCGCCGGGCGGACCGAACGACTGAAGCTCGGCACGTCGGTCCTCGTCGTCCCCGGGCGCAACCCGGTGGTGCTGGCCAAGGAGATGGCCACCCTCGACGTGTTGTCGTCGGGGCGCTTCCTCCCCGCCGTGGGGCTCGGGGCGGTGGACCCGGTCGAGCAGCAGGCCTTCGGGGTACGTCGGGAGGAGCGCGGGCGGCGCCTCGACGAGGCGCTGGGCCTGATGCGGGCGCTGTGGTCGGGTGAGCCGGTCACGCACCACGGCGAGTTCTTCGACCTCGAGGGGGTGCGGGTGCTCCCGCGGCCCCGCCAGGATCGGGTCGACGTGTGGCTGGGCGGCATCGCGCCGAGCGAGCTGCGCAGGGTGGGGCGCATCGGCGACGGTTGGCTGCCCTCGTTCTGCACCCCCGACGACGTGGCCGCCGGCATCCCCGTGATCGAGGAGGCGGCGCGGCAGGCCGGACGGGTGCCCGACCCTGAGCACTACGGGGTGCTGGTCACCTACTGCGACGGCCCGGTGCCCGATCGCATCGCCGAGCTCGTCGAACGACGCCGCCCGGGTCTCGACCCCCGAGCGGTGGTGCCGGGGTTCGGCGAGCTCCCCGCCCGGTTGGGGGAGTTCGTCGCCGCGGGCGCCACGAAGTTCGTGGTCATGCCCCTCGGCGACGCCGACGACTGGGACGCCGAGCTGGGCCGGATGGCCGACGCGCTCCTCCCCCTCGAGACCTGAGTCCTCCGGCGACCCGGCCGCCCCCGCAGTGCGCCGTCAGCCCTCGTCGCGCTCGCCGGCTTCGTACTCGCGGCGTTTGCGCTGCTGGGAGAGCCACACGCCGACGACGACGAAGGCGAGGAGGAGGAAGATGATGATGCCCGAACCGAGGATGTACACCCCGCCATTCTGGCCGCTCAGCGGTGGCGACCGGAGCCGGCGATGGGCCCGCCGGTGAATCGGAGGTGAACTTCCCGAGATCCTCATCCAGCGACGAGGGGGCTCCGTAGTACCAGCGTCACGGGCGAACGGACCCGTGCCGCACTCGAGGAGACCCCTGATGAAGATCAAGAAGTTCCTGGCCGGCGCCGTCGCCGGCTCCGCCCTGCTCGGCAGCATCGCCGTCGCCGCCCCCGCCGGCGCCAGCTCCCCCGCCCGCCCGTCCATCGTCGAGATCGTGGCGTCGAGCGCCAACGACAACGCCGCAGGGCAGCGCACCGACCGCAACTGGAGCGACTTCGACATCCTCCTGGCCGCCGTGCAGGAGCTCGGCCTGGCCGACGATGTTGCCGGACTGCAGAACGCCACGGTCTTTGCGCCCGCCGACGCTTCGTTCCGCGGCCTCGTCGCCGACCTCACCAACACCCCGGTCTGGCGTCTCAGCGAGCAGGCCGTGCTCGACGCGCTCCTGGAGATCGCCGGCAAGCCGACCGCTCTCCCCGGTGTCTCCGGCGCCGCCGCCCTGACCGAGACGGTGCTCTACCACGTGACCGGGGAGAACATCACCAACCTCCCGCGCCGCGCCTTCGGGAAGAACATCACCGCGGCGAACACCTTCGGCGTCCCTGATCTGCTCACCAACCAGATCGACCCGTTCAACTTCTTCGGGTTCGTGGGGCTCCAGGACGGCGACAAGAACGACCTCGACCCGTTCTACGTCGGCCGCACCGTCCCGGCCAGCAACGGGACCGTGCACGTCATCGCCGGCGTGCTGCGCCCGGTGGACCTCAAGGCCCTCTTCCCGCTCGACTGAGCCGAGAGCCGTCGATCTCGACACCTGGTCCGGGGCGGTTCCGCCGCCCCGGACCGGCGCGTCGTGCCACAAGCCCTCTTGGCACGTCCGGGGTCGACGGCGTCAGCTCTCGAGGTCGACGTCGTCGGGGATCGGCATGCGGTCGTGGCGTGGGTGGGTCTCGTACATGCGCACCAGGACCACGATGCCCGATGCGGCGGTGAGCGCAGCAACCGCCCAGATCGCGACCTCGATGTCGAACGCGTCGGCGAGCAGCCCGGCGAGCAGCGCACCGACGGCGAACCCGCCGTCGCGCCACAGCCGGTAGACCCCGACCGAGCGGGCCCGCCACGCCGGGTGCGCGACGTCACCGATGGCGGCCAGCAGCGTCGGGTAGACCATCGCGGTGCCGGCACCGAGCAGCATCGCTCCGGCCGCCCAGACCGCGAAGCCCTCGGTGGCGGCGATGAGCGCGATCGCCGTGGCCTGGGTGAGCATGCCGCCGACGATGAGCGGTTTGCGGCCGATGCGGTCGGACAGGGCCCCGGTGACGAGCTGACCGAGCCCCCACACCGCCGGGTACAGGGCGGCGAGGACACCGATGCGTCCGACCGAGAGGCCGGCGGCGGCGAAGTACAGGGGGAACAGGCCCCACGCGAGTCCGTCGTTGAGGTTGTTCACCAGACCGGCCTGCGAGCACGACGACAGCGCCTTCTCGCGGAACGAGGTGAGGGCGAACACCTGACCGGTGCTCGCCCCGCCGTGCAACGCGGCGTCGTCGGGCAAGTGGCTCGCCGCTTCGTGCACGGCGTTGCGGAGAACGCGGTGAGCCCGAACTCGTCGGTGGCCAGCAACGGCAGCACCGTGCGCTCCTGACCGATCATCCCCCCGACCAGCGCGTTGACCGCCACCAGCAACAGGAACTGGGGCAGGTTCTCCCGCAGCCCCAACCGCACCGGGGCGGCGGCGGACTCGGTGGCACTCATCGGTTCGAGTCTGTCGGGTGGCGAGCGGTCCGGGCGGGACAACCGCTGCACGGTCCGACGAGACCACAGTGACCACGGCGTTCGAGCTCGCGGCCTGCGACCCTTCCCGCTGGCGGGTGCACGGCGACGGCCCCGGCGAGTGACGAGTGACGAGTGGCGAGTGGACCGTGTGGTCGCGGTGCCCGGGGTGGGGTTCGAACCCACACGCCCCCGGAGGGGCTGGGGGGTTTAAGTGTCGCCTGCACAGTGCAAGTGGTGCTGTTCAGTGCCGCCCCGTCCAGCTGAGCTGGGCAAATGCGGATATGCGGTCCAGTCGGCGCGAAGGCCCGCTGCGACGCAGCGACCTAATAGCTCAGTGGGTCGACCCACCGGGCTCTCACTCGTCGTCCCCGGGCGTCCCCTACCGGCACTTCTGAGATGCCCTTTCGAGCCGGGTCGCTCGTCAGTCGACGAACTGACAGCTGATCGGCTCCAACGCAGCTTGCGGATCCAGAACTGGCTGCACGGCGTCGAGTAGGTCCGGCCCGGCGGTCGTCGCGATACGCCAGTTGCTCCCAGCGATGCTGTCCCAGTGATCCACGCCGTCGCCCGCACGGCAGAGGTCGAAGTTGATGTGCCCCATGCTCATCGCCCGCGCGCGATCTTCCTGGTTCCGGTAGACGAGGATGACGACGCGCTCGCGGTTGGCGATGCATTGCCGAGAGTCCGGCAATGGATAGTCGATGGCGTCGGGTGGCATGTCGGCCGAGGGATCGAAGGGTTTCGACTCGGTGCAAGGCAAACCCGCATCCTGCAGTCTCGACTGGAGCTCGGCGGCACTACCCACCGGCGCAGCTTCCGACCCAGGGACATGAGGCTGATCGGACTCGGGCCTGACGAGCCAGAGAATGGCCGCTCCAGCCGCCGCCAACACGCCAATGACACACATGACCCAGAGGACGAGCGCTATGGCTGCCCTACCTCTGGAGCCCGAGGACAGCGGTGGATCCCCGTAAACGGTCTCTGATTTCGTCCGCACCGGTGAAGCCTCCCACGCCTGGCATCGAACCGTCCCTGAACGCCGGGTCGGTGAGACATCACGCCTGGCTCCCCCTACTTTTCGAGGCGATCCGCCCGAGTCTCGTGGAAGGCTTGCGTGATGGGCTTCATTCTCCTCGCCATCGCGATGATCATCCCGGTGATCGCGCTCGTGTTCATCCTTCGAACCCTCGCCACGATCGTCGACGGACTCCGATCGGTCCCCTATCGCCGGGACTGTGTGACACCTCCCGGCACATCAAGGATGCCCGGGACGGCTGCCCGAGCTCAGTCGGTTCTCAGGGCCGTCAACTACATCTGGGAGTGTGCGAGGCTCGCTTCCGAGAAGATGCGCCGCGGAATCAAGGACGTTGAGCAAGGTCGGGGCGCTACGTCCGCGGATGAGGGTTCTGGCGGCTGAAACGAGTGGGTGGCGTGCACAGTTGGCTCGGCGATGACAACACGAGTGAACGGCGACAGGTGTTCACCCTTGGGTTCATGTTTGTGACGCTTCCGCTGTTTGGGGGGATGTCCGTTTCGTCGGTCCCTCTCGGGCTGCTCATCGCTGTGCCGTGCCTTCCCCTCGGGCTCATCTACATGCGTATGGCAGCGATCCCGAGCCCCACGGTTGACGCTTCCGCCGGGACCTTCACGTTTCACCGAGATGGTCGATTCGGATGGTTCATCCCGGACCGCGCCTACTCGATCGCATTGAGGGAGATCTCCAGCGTGAACGTGGGCCACATCGGCGGTGGGCTGTTGCGGCCAGGTTGGACGCTGGTCATCACTCCGATGCCAGGTAGTGGTCCATCGAAGCGGATACGGATCGTCGGAGGTGCACTCTCACCGGCGCAGGTTCAGGCGGAGCTGGAAGCCCACGGTGTCGTAGTCGGGCCTTGATGGCAGGCAGCATCGATCAAGGAACCTGACGTGTCCCCTATCGCCGGGACTGGGTGACGCTCATGGACGCAGGTCCGGACGCTGCCCGGATGACAGGATCGGTCGATGGCACCGCGGTGGCAGGTCGAGAACGGCGAGGCATGGTTCGTCGGCATGCAGGACGACCACTGGCGCGGGAAGCCGATGGGATCTCAGGTCCTCGAGGTCGTCGAACTTCCCGACAGCGACGACTGCGTCGCAGTCCTTGACCCGATGGACCGACCGCCGGGCATCGAGTCGTGGCACCCATTCGACAATCTGGTTCGGCTTCGGCCGACGGGCGAAGTGGTGTGGGTAGCGCACTCACCGAGTGACATGAAGAGCTGGACCACAGGTCTCCAGATGAGCGACGGAAGACTGATCGCCAGTGCTTGGTCTGACCGGTGCGAGGTTGACCCCGCCACTGGACTTGTCCTCCGGCGGTGGTTCGTCAAGTAGCCCGGATGCGTCACCGCCCCATAACGCCGGGAGCGGGGGACACGGGAACCGGGGATCGGCTCACGTCGTCTTACGCTCGGACGATCGACGCTTGCCCGGCTGCATCGGCCGCAGCTGGGCCGCTGGGGAGACCCCGTGACACCTGAGGCGAGAACGCAGTGGATCATCGCCGCATTCTTCGCGGCCCTCCTGGTCTTCGCAGTGGTCATTGGCAGCCGCTGCACTCGCCAGGACGGGGACGCAGGACCGGTACAGCCATCTCGCGCATTGGTCGCGGGTGCCCAGCTGGGTGCTGCATAGCGCCGGGTAGCTGGGATGCCTTCATCGGCGCTCGATCTCGAACCGATCAAGACTGCGGTGGCCAGGGGGCAGTGGTCTCGGGCGACGGGGCCGCGCCGGTGTCGAGCTCGGTGAAACCCGTCGGGTCGAAGCTGGTTGAGGGCACGTCCTGCTGGTCGTGTTCGACGAGCGTCGCCGTCCAGCTGTACTTGCCGGGCCCGTCGACGTAGTTGACGAAGCGGAACTCGAGGACGCGTCCGGTTGAGGGGTCGACCCACCATGTCGAGATCTGCGTGATCGGGCCGGCGTCGTCGAATCCTGTGATGACCTTCTCCCACTTCTCAGTGGTACGGCCGAGCGAGTCCGTGAACTGCCCTGGGACCTGGGTGCCCCGGTTGATGTCGCGGTAGTCCTGCCCAGCAGGGAGACCTGGCGGGGCAGGTAGGCCTTCGGGTGGGTCGATCAGGTAGACGTAGCTCTGGCCCGGTTCGGTCACGACGATGCCGCTCGCCCCGCAGCGGACCGTCTGGCCCTGCCACTCGCCTTGGAGGAACACCTGGGTCGGGATCGACGGGTTGCCGAACGCGATGGTCGTTCGGCTCGACCCATCCGGATAGCGCACCTTCTGGCGCCACTGGCTGCGCTCGAGGTCCCACCAAGTCTCGATCGTCATCGACTCGAACTGGCCGGTCACCGCCGCGCCTGGGCACGCCGGGTCTGCCTGCTGTCGGTACTCGACGACCTCGTGGGCCACGGTGATCGTGCCCGCTGTGACACTCGAACGGTCTTCGCCGCGCAGGACAAGACCGACCACGATCACTGCCACGACGAACAGGGTCGCCGCTGCCACCAGTGCAGGTCGACGGCGGCCCCTCGCTGCTGGCCCGCGCTCCACGACCGGGTACGGCTCGAAGTCGCCTCGAGTACCGGACGCTGAGACCGCCTCGGCAGGGAAGGGTGGCGGCGGCGGCGTGGCGTCGACGACCTCGCGAACGACGGCCGAGATCTGATCGTCAAGGCTGCGATCTGGCATCGAGCACCTCCCGAAGTTGTCGTCGCGCACGAGCGAGCTGCCTGCGGACCGAGCCTTCCGAGATCCCGAGCAACTCGGCGGAACTCGCCGGAGTCATGTCACCCCAGTAGGTCAGGAACACCACGGCCCGCTGTTGGGAACTGAGGCCCCTCAACGCCCAGTGGACGTCCTCTGGTTCCTCGACCACCGTCGGAAGGTGCGCCGAAGCAGTGAACCGCGTGTCTCGGCTGCGCCTGCGGTGTTCGGATCGGTGCCAGGACTTCGAAGTGAGCAGTACTGCCCTGAAGAGCAAGGCTCTCTTGTTGCGGGCCTCGCCCCAATGGCTCGAACGCAGCGCTGAGATCACCGCATCGCTCACGACATCAGGGGCGTCACCTGGTCCGACAAGGGTCGCAGCGAAGCGCGTCAGTTCGGCTGCGCACGCCGCGTAGACCTGTTCGTCCGACCGATCGCCCGTCACCACCCCCTATGTAGTCGCAGCCGTCGTTCGCGGGTGACACGAGCCCGAGGTACTCGCGCCACGACCCGTCGTGCCGCCACCGGAGCGGCGAAGCGACCGTCCCGAAACGCCGGGGCGGTGTGACACGTCCAGCAGACCTATCGACGCCAGATCGCTCGCGCGGCCCAGAACCCACCGGCACCGGCCATGACGACAACCGCAGCGAGCAGTAGCGCAGACCACCCCGGCTCAAACCAACCGACCGTGCGCGTCGACGGGTTGCTCAGGGCACCTGTGGTGGACACGCACCACGACGCGTCCGCCCAAGCGCCTGCATCGAGCTCGGTGCCGCTCGGGCAGACAAGCCCTTCGGTCGCACGCATCCAGAGGTGGACTCCGGTTGCGATGCTGATCGCCGCCAGGGCCAAAGCAACCACACCCGCGACGCCTATCAAGCGAACCGCTATCGGTGCTCTGTGCCGTACTGGGGAGAAGGCCGCCGCCTGGGTCACCATGACGAACGTAGCGGGGGCGGCCCAGGCAGCATCGGCAGTGTCACCTACCGCCGGGTGAGGGGCGCACTGGATGATCTCCTGTGGGAGGCTCTGGAGATGATCTGGCGGATCTTCAGTGGACTGGTCGGCGTGTGCTCGTTCGTGGCGGTGTCGCTCGGAGTCGGTTCGGCGGACGCACCAACGCCATGGAAGCTCCTCGGCTACCTGGGCGCAGTGTTCATTGCTGTCGCAGTCGGCTCGTACGCGGCCTCCCTGCCGTCGCGCCCGTCCGCTCACCGGATGAAATCCGACCGAACCGAGTCGACCATCCCATAGCGCCGGGACGGGGTGACGATGGCAGAGGTTCACCGGACGGCAAGAACGATCAGGAAGATCCCTGTAGCGATGCAAGCGCAGCCCGGAACGCGCATCAGAACCGGATGCTCGTACGTCCGCCGGTAGACCCACTCCACCTGCCGGGCTTTGCTGGAGAAGATGCCGAACTCGCGACGAAGCGTCTGATCTCGCTCGTCGGATCTCGCCACGTCCGCTTCCGATCGGGCGTGGATCAGCGTCGTGAGCAGCCAGTAGGCGCCCCCCACGATCAGCGCAACGCCTATCGCGAGCATGTGCTGCAGCTTCTCGCGGACAGGTTGATCTCGGGTGACTTTGAGCTGAACGGGCCCTGCCGGACAGCAGCGTCCCTCAATCCCAGAACGCCGGCTTGGAGGTGCTCCAAGTGCCCGCGCTGATCCGAGATAGCGACCAGACTCCCTTCCAAGCGGAGGAGAGGCGGCGGCCAGGTGGACACCGAGCAGATCGGACGTGCAGTGCAGACGGTCATCAAGAAGCAGCTCCGTGCTCTGGACGGGGCTGACCCAGGCGGCGCCTTCCCCATACCGGTCCCGCTAGTCCGGGCCCTCCAAGCCTGGGCAATCGCTCACCCTGCGGACGCCGCTCAGGTCATCAAGCCTTCCCCGCCTATCCCGAAGACCCCCGAGCAGCTCGACGACATGGTGAGCCACATCCGCTACGAGGTCATGAAGCTCACGTGGTTCCTTCGCATCGGCAACGGCTGGGTCCCGCCGATCGACGGCATGCCCGGCGCCGACGTGTTCGTGGACGAAAGCCTGCTGGAGGCAGCGCTGATCCATGCCCGCTGCATCGCCGAGTTCCTGCGAGAGACCGGCCGGCCGGCCGAGACGGTCACCGCCAAGGACTACGTGCCGAAGTGGCACTGGATCGAGGGAGAACCGCTCAGCGACGACATCGCGCAGATCCACGGCCGAGTCGCTCATCTCGGCCTGATCCGTCGCTCGGTCCAGCATGACGGCGAGGACTTCACCTGGAAGATGTTCCTCGACGATTCGGCGGTGCCGGTCCTGCTCGAAGGGTTCCGGGACTTCCTCTCCAAGATCCCCGCCGAGCGGCTCGCACAGTTCAACCGCGTGCATACCGAGGACGGCAGCGTTGTGATCATCGACCTCGACGCGAGGATCGCCGAAGTCCTCGTCGGCCGTTCCTGAACCTCGGCCTCCTGCTGGGAAGGCTGTCCCGCCGTCTCCCTCCCCGAGGGCAGACGGTCGAAAGCGTTGAGAGGGGCCGTTCGCCGACGTGCGGGCTGGTCAACGACCGAATCGGTCGAGAACCAGCCCGGACCGGATGGGTGCCCCGTAGGCCCAATCTCGATGCTGCGTCGCGATCATCGTCATAGTGGTATCCCCTACCGTCGGCACTCTCGGACGCGGTGGGGCACCTTGAGGGGCAAGGGTGAGAGGCAGTGGAGTCGGTGCAGCCGCTGGCGTAGGTTCGTCTCGTGGTGACGCCGAAGGCAACGGAGGAGGATCGGCTCGAGGCGATCCGGCATCTGCTCGTGGGTCTCGCTGCCGGCCAGGACGTGAGCGAGCTGGTCGTCACAGTGGCCGGGCTGCATCCCAGGAACGACACGTTCCCGGGCGAGGTCTTCGTGGGCCTCGCAGCGGAGGTCGTGGCTGATACCGCAGCAGCGGGCGCTGGCCCGATCACCTACTCGGGGCTTCGTGAGCGGCACCTCGCCGAGTACGAGCTCGTCGGCAAGGAGAACCGCAAGTTCCAGTACGCGGTGCTGTGCAGCGCCGCGGTTGCGGGTGGTCTCGAGCCTGACCTTCTGGAGGAGGTGTCGTGGTGGCGCACCGATGACTTCTGGCGCTACGGGCTCCTCGCCGCGGTGGCGCTGACCCGCGCCGGCGCAGAGTGTCGAGGGGTCCCGGTCGCGGTCGTGGTCGCCGAGCTCGCGGCCCGGCACGAGGTTTCAATCCCGGGCATGTAGGGAGCAGCCGCCGCCGGCACTTGGGTGGCGGAGGAGGACATGCGGGTGTGGGTTGGAGGCCACACGCCCAGGAGGCCTCTCATGCAACCCACCAGCCATTCCTCGACCTTGCTAGCCGCAATCGGCTGGGACGCCCCCGACGAAGCCGATGTCGCTGTGGCCGCGTTCTTGGCCCGCTACAGCGGCCGCACTCGCGACGCCTACCGTCACGACCTGCGCTCGTTCTTCCAGTGGGCCCACGACGCCGGGCTCGACGTGCTGGCTGCCACCCGACCCCACATCGAGCTGTTCCGGGTCCACCTCGAAGAACGAGACCTCGCCCCGTCCACGGTTGATCGCCGACTCTCGACCGTCTGCGGCTTCTACCGGTTCGCGCACATCGACGGGCGCATCGCGTCGAACCCCGCGCAGTACGTGCGCCGCCCGACCGTGCACCCCACCGAGTCGCCGGGGATGGACCGAGCCGCGCTCGGCACATTCTTGTTTACCGCAGAGCGCATCGGCCATGACCATGCAGCGCTCGCCGTGCTGCTCGGCCTCAACGGCCTGCGGGTCAGCGAAGCCTGCGCGACCAACATCGAAGACCTCGGGTTCGAACGCGGGCACCGGACCCTGAAGATCCTCGGCAAGGGCGCCAAACCCGCACTCATCCCGCTCGTCCCGCGCACTGGCCGAACCATCGACCTCGCCATCGGCGAACGAACGGAGGGACCCATCCTCCGCCGAGCCGACGGACAACGCCTCGACCGGCGAACCGCCCACCGCTGGGTCATCTCCGTCGGCCGGAAGGGCGGGCTCGGACACGTCCACCCCCACATGCTCCGGGCAGCGTTCATCATGGCCGGCCTCGACGCCGGGGTCCCGCTGCGCGACATGCAAATCGCCGCCCGCCACGCCGACCCACGCACCACCACGATCTACGACCACCGCCGCCAGAACCTCGACCGCCACGCCGCCTACATCGTTGCCGCATTCGTCACCGGCGGATAGCGCGCCAACCCGGCGTTATTGGGCGGTGGGGCGTCGGGACGAAACGGTTGTCAGGCGTCGTCAACCGTGACGAGATACCCGCAGAAATCGTGGTCGGGGTTGAATGGCTCGCCGTGGTGGGGAAGGAACTCGGTGCGCTCGACCAGCTGGCCTGAACCGGCAACGAACTCCCAGACGTTTCGCTGGCCGGGCATGAGCCGGTAAGCGACCCGGACCTCTGAGATGGCTGTGACGGTTCCCTTGACGATCCACTCCTGATCCTCATCGTCGATCTCCACTCCCGCCAGGAGCAGCATCGAGTCCAGCTCATCACCAGGGATGACACCCTCAAAGGGCGTGAAGCCTTCAAGCTCGTCCGTGTACCACTCGATCGTGTCTCCGATGCGCACGGGTCCATCGAGGTCGATCAGGTACTCCTCAGCGGTGAGGATTCGTCGGATCACGGCGCCAGCATCGTCCGAAGCCGGGCCGTCTGCCAGTGATGGCTGGCCCACCCAGCTGGTGTTCGGGGACGGTCGTTCGAGGGGCCCATCTCACCGCTCCTCGTACGCTGGGGCCATGGCGAAGCGGCCGGCATGACCCCAGAGGAGATCGACGCCCTGCGGAAGTACTGGGACGGCATCGCGTTCTGGAACAGCTTTGAGCCCCCGCCGTCTGGCCTTCGGACCTGGGTCGGCGAAGGCATTCGTGTGGAGGGCGAGTCGCTCGTGCTTCGGTTCAGAGAGCAGGGCGGTTCCGAGATCCTGGGGGTGCGATTCCGTAACGACCGGCTCCCCGTTCCTGGGATTGCGTTCGTAGGTCAAGACGTGGCGACTCCTGAGGACTGGTACCTCGATCGACGAATCGGCTTAGGCGAAGAGCTCGACACCGGACTCCTTCAGCGCTGTGATCGTGTGAGCCATGTGGGCTGGACGGAGCTTCTCGTCGATCCGGGTGTGTGGACCTGGGAACCCATGGACATTCACGAAGAGGCGAGCAGGCGGCCCATCACGAGTTGGCTCCGCCGCATTCGCCACCGCGACGTCCGTTAGCCGTGTCACCCTCCCGGCGAAATGGGGCACGCAGAACGCAGGTGACCCTCTGCCTCGCCATCGGGCATGCTGTCCGAATGGCGGAGGTGGTGTGGGTGACGAGCTGGGAGATCCAGTGCTGTGGCGATCCCATCGCCGTCGGTGAGCTCGTGGCGTGGACCGCTACCCGCAACATCGACCTCGACTATCTCGGATGGGTCATCGGGCCGACGAGTGCGGCCGAAGTGACTGCTGCCGAAGAGCACCATGTGCCGGACGAGGACTGGATCGAGATCTCCGGGAAGGTGGAGTCCATCGAGTCGGTCTTGTGCGAGTTCGCACCGAAGGAGGGCGTCCGCTACCCGGTGGCGGGGACCGCTGTCATCACCTCCGTGGACCGTGCAGACGGGTGGGAGAGCGAGCCTGAGGATCTGGTCTTCGTCGGCTACAGGGTCCGGCTCAGCTGACCAGAGGCTGCCGTGGGACCAGCGGCAGAACTGTCACCCCATCCCGGCGTTCTGGACGGTCGGTTCGACGCGCCGGTCAGTGCTCCGGGAGGTGTGTCAGCATCCGACGATGGAGATCGGACCAGCGGACATCGTTGAGGAACTGCTCGAACCTTTGATGACGAGCGCCCTCGCTGAGAGCTCACCACAGGTGAGGTTCGAGCGGCTCGCTGCCAACCGAGTCCTGTTGGACTTCGGCCTGCCGGACACGGTCTTCACGCTCACGGTCGAGGCCGAGTCCCGCTCATAGCCCTGCTCGCCCAGCGTCTCGGTCCCGGCGGTAGGGGCGATGCGTTGCGCCCCTCAGGCGGGGTGCGCTGCAGCCTGCTCGATGGTCACGAGCAGTTCCCCAGTTGTGGCGTCAAAGACCCCCACCGTGTCGTGATCTGGCGATGGAGCGTTGTCCTCCATGCCAAGCGGGCCAGCAGGGACGACAACCGTGTTGCGGGCGACGAGGACCCAGACCGGCCGTTCATCGAACATCGGAGTCAAGGAGTCAC
This sequence comes from Acidimicrobiales bacterium, assembly GCA_025455885.1. Taxonomy (NCBI): domain Bacteria; kingdom Bacillati; phylum Actinomycetota; class Acidimicrobiia; order Acidimicrobiales; species Acidimicrobiales bacterium. Next base: position 111,087 of record JALOLR010000010.1, on the reverse strand, counting down.
CCGTGATGGTGCCTTTGGACGAATCGCTGTAGAGCCCGAACCGGGCCTCGATGACTCCCTCGTACGTGGGGTCGATGAACTGGACGAACTGCGGGGCCACGTCGGCAGCCGTCACCGGTTGAGTGAGTCCTGGCGGGGGTGGCACCAAGGTTCCGAGACCGTCGTCGAACGACACTGGCTCGCTGACCGGTAGTACCTCGACACGCACGCGGCCGAGGCTGATGGAGGTGGTCGCCGTTGTGCCGACCTCGTCGGTAGCCGTGGCTTCGCCGCAGGCAGCGGCGAGCAATAGGAGAAGAGCCACAAGGAGGAGTCGTCTCATGCGCTGTACGACGCTACGCGACGCTGACTGGTTCCCCCGCCCCGACACCGGAAGCCCGTCCCCCAGACCCGGCGGTAGGGGATGCTTACGGTTCGACGTGAGGGAGCCAGCTTTCGTCCTCAATCGTGTTTGCGACGCGGGTCGAGGCCGTCGGGTGCCTGGCTCCCCTGAGCGAGAGTCCCGCGCAGCCTCGAAGTGTGTGTACGGCCCGCCGGACGAGCATCCTTCAAGCTGCGGATCGGCGCGGAACTGGTACCCAGGCGCAGCAACAACTGCCCCCGGCTTTGGACGGCAGCACTACCATTTTCATTTCGGGACTTCGACCGAAAGCGAAACAAGATGAGCAACAACGTGGTCAGATGCCGCCCTGACGAAGCTCAATGGGTGACGAACCCCGCAGCACCATCGGGCGAGGCCAAGGCATTTCCTGAGGCTTCCGGTCAGGAAGGCGCGCCATTCATGTTCCTGGTGCGGTTTCCTCCGAATGACGTTCGTGTCGCTCACAGCCATCACGACGACATCTTCTATGTCTTTGTCGCTGGTGAGAACCACGTCGAGGGGGAAGGTACGTACCGCGCTGGCGATGTCCGATGGGTCAGAGCCGGGCATGTCTACGGGCCCGAGAAGACGGGCCCAGAGGGCGCATCCTGGTGGGTCATCACAAAAGGCAATCCAGCGATCATCCCGGTGGCAGATCCCGCAACGACGTAGACGCCATTGCTCACACGTGGAGCTCGACCGTCGATGGCCCGTCGTCGACGTAACCACCGGCGGAGCCCAAGCACAGTCGGCTCCGAGCGGGCCACTCCGAGTGCACCGAGTGTGTGGTTCGCTACCGAATCCGGCTCAGACTCCCGGCGGTAGGGGACGCGGGGGATCGTGGACCAGGTGGCCGCGACTACCTTCGTTCCTGTGGCGTACATGGGTCTGATTCTGATCGTGGCGCTCGCCGCCTACATCCTTCGGGATGTGAAGCGGGGCAACCGGTCGAGTCGCGACGGCCGGATATTGCTGGCGGTGCTGGCGACGCTCGGCGCGATTGCCGTCGTGTCGATCGTGATTTCGCTGGTTGCGTAATCGGCGCTACTCGCTCGCGGTCCCTTCGATCGTCACGGGGCGGCGTCACTGGCTGCAGATGCAGGGCCTTGGAGGCTGCGTCTGGCTCCCGCGGCACCGCACGTCCCACCGACCCGGCGTTCTGGGATACCGCCAACGGGCTTCATCGCCAGTGGGTCCCGGCCGATACTGGTCCGGTGCGACTCCTTCGACTGGCGGCGATCTGCGTGGGGCTCGCGGCCTCAGCTTGCAGCGCGTCGAGTCCAAGTTCTGGGCCAGCGGCAACCAGCGCGTGCGACCTCTCCGGCATGACACCTCAGGCGGTGGCCACTTCAGCCCAGGCCGCAGGGGCTCCCATGGCAAGCGTCAGTGCCTTCGGCGCAACGAGCGGCGAAACGATCGCTGTTGTGTCGATCCAGCCGGATGGCCAGACCACCGCGGTCGGCGACGACAACCAGCCGCGCCGCGCTCAGCTCTCCGCGCCGGATCTTGAACGGGTTCAGCGGTGCATCGACGAGAGCGGCTTCCTCGATCTCGCTGACGGCTTCACTGGCTCGAACACCGGTAGCGCCGGTGGGGACAACTGGTGTGCAGTCAGTGACGCCGCCGTCATCACGGTGACGGCCACCGGGTCATCAGGCGGCTCGAGGACTGCGAGCGGTGTCAGTCCCGGGTTCGACGACACCGATTGCGACTTCGGCTACCCAGACGGCCTGGTTCGTCTGCATGCCGGGCTTGTGCAGGTCCAGGCCGCGGTCACCCGGGCGTAGGCCACATCAACCCAGCGACCGGCCAGCGGTTCGCCGTCGGGCACGCCAGGGTGCCGGCGGTCTGGGGCACCCCCCCCCCTGCCCGTACTGGTGGTGGATCGATGTCGGAATCCGACACGAAACCACCACCAGAACGAGATCCGGGCCGAGCATCGGGTGCCATCGAAGTGCCGGTAGGGGACGCCCCATATCGGCACGGCTACAGCCCGAGGCCTGGTGGTTCGATGCTGTCTCGGGCGGCTCGGTCGAGGGCTGGTGTCTGGGTGTCGGTGACCCATTGTTGGCGTCGTTCGATGGCCCAGTTCCCGGTGAGGTCGTCGATGGCTTGGTCGAGGTTGTCGGCTTCGACGTAGACCGTGGCGTGTTGTCGGGCACGGCTGAGAGCGACGTAGGCGAGTTCGCGGCCGCCGCCGTCGTCGATGGTGTGGGCGGTGTCGACGGTGGCGCCTTGGGCTCGGTGGACGGTGATGGCGTAGCCGTGGGCGAGCTTGTCGGATCCGATGTGCTGCCGTGACAGCTGGTAGCTGCGGCCGTTGTCGAAGTCGATGTCGAGGCCGCCGGTGTCGGGGTCGACGCGGCGGACGGTTCCGGTTTCGGAGGTGACGACGTTGCGGCTGATCGGAGCGAGGGTCACGACGCGGTCACCGGCGCGGTAGGGGGTGCCGCCGGGGGCGGTGATCTCGGGTCCGGTGAGCCAGCCCCGTTCCTGCGCTGCGGTGCGGGCGAGCTGGTTGAGACTGTCAACGGTGGTGCGCTTCCAGGCCAACATCACCGTGTCGGCACCTCGGTCGGTGTCGGCGAGCCAGCCGTCGACGACGGCGCCGTAGAGCTCGTGACGGTCCGCGGCGGTGACGATGCGCTGGTTGCGGGCGAACCAGTCGACCGCGGTGTCGATGTCGCCGGCGCGTAGCTCGGCGAGGGCTTGGCGTTCGGTGATGTCGGGTTGGCGGATGTTCTCGGTGAGTTCCCAGACGCTGCCACCGAATCGTTCGGCGAGCGCTCGGAGGCCGCCGCCGGGGCCGACGGCGGAGAGTTGGCGGTCGTCGCCGACGAGGATCAGCTTCGCCCCCGCCGCGCTGGTGTGGGTGATGAGGGCGAGGAGGTGGGCGTCGTCGGTCATGCCGGCTTCGTCGAGCACGACGACGCTGTTGGGGTCGAGGGTGAGGTTGCCGTGTTCGAGGCGGGCGAGGAGCGAGGCGACGGTGTAGGAGTCGATGCCGGCGTCGTGGCCGACGGTGCGGGCGGCTTGGCCGGAGGTGGCGGTGGCGATCACGTGGCGGCGTTCGAGCTCGAACGCGTCGCGCACGGCGCGCAGGGCGGTGGTCTTGCCGGCGCCGGCGACCCCGATGATCACGTCGAGGCTGCGTCCCGACGTGCACACGCCGGTGACGGCGCGGCGCTGCGAGGCGGTGAGCTTCACCGCCAGGTCCGCTTCGGTGCGGCGGATGGTGGTGTCCACGAGCGCGGTGAGCAGCGCTGGGGCGGTGCCGAGCTGGTGCCGGTCCCGGGCCCGTTCGGCGATCGCTCGTTCGGTGTCGATCACGCAGCGAGGCGCGTACATCCGCTCCGAGGCGGACGGCTTCGGTTCGAGAGCGACCGCGGAGGGGTGGGCGAGCACCTTGTCGACCAGCCGGCCCAGCACGGCGGGGTCGAGGCCGAACAGGTGCGGTGCGGCGGCGACGATCACATCTCGTCGGGAGAACACCTTGTCCGCCGCGAGGCGGCCGTCGGCCTCGAGGAGCCTCCCCGCCAAACGATCCAGAGCCGTGTCGTCGAGATCACCGGTGATGCGGGTGCGGTGAGCGAGGCCCACCGTGGCGGCGATGACATCACGATCGAGACCATGGACGGCCAGCTCCTGGTTCCAACGCTCGACGAGGTCCTCGACCGGTTCGTGACGCTTCGCGGTCCGGGTCCGGCGGGCCGCGATGGCCCGTTCCCGGTAGGCGGTGGCGGCGCCGGTCCCGAGCACCTGGTCGATCTGCGCAGCACGCTTGGAGTGGATCGCCATCGCCTCATCAGGGATGCCGGCGATGGCCCAGTGCCCGAGCCGCCCCGACTTCCCCCGATCGGGCACGATCCCGTACCCGAGCTCGACCGCCACCCGAGCCGAGCGCAGCCGCCCGTAGGCGGTGGCGGCGTGGAGATGCTCACGCCACAACGCCGTATCGGCGCCCTTGAACCCGCCCCGCTCATCCAGCATCTCCACGATGTTCGCGATCAGCACGTGGTCGTGCGGGTTCGGGTCCCCCGCCCGAGACGTCGCATGCCGGGTGACTGCATAGGTCATTCCTGAGGTCGGTGACCGTGTCGCAGCACGCCCCCGGCGGCCGCCCCGGTCACGGGTCAACTCCTCCAGATACTCGAGAGTGCCGGCGGTCTCGGCGTCGAGGATCCGGTGCATGTCCTCGACCCGGCCGATCACCCCCAGCTCGGCCACCGACTTGTGCGCCGACACCACCAGCTCGAGACCGGGCCGCTTCGTCGACACCAAACGACGACCCGTCAGCGGGTCCCGGACGCCGGCCGGGCCGAACACATCCTCATACGCCTCAGGGGTGACCGTCCCCGCCAGACCGAGGCGGGCCGCTCCTCCCACACCCCACCGCAACGGCGACTCGCCCCGCGAGCTGTAGTACGCCACCGCCGCGCCGGGATGGTCATCGGAGCGGTCCATCACCGTCGAACGGTGATACGCCACCGACTCGACCCCCATCATCCGCATCCACGCCACCGCCACCCTCCCCCGCTGCTTCCGGAAAGGGGGACCATGACAAACCAAGTTCCCGGGATCTGTCCCGGGATAGTTCCCGGAGTAGTTCCCGAACCGACATCTCCGCTGTCGGGATCGGCCCTGCTCGAGCGTGGTCTGCGCCGGGGTTTCGATGCTCTGACCTGGGACTGGGACCAATCCCGGGACCAACTCCGGGACCGTTCCTGGGACCAGTGGAACGACCGCCCCACGGGCGAGATCCCTACGGGCTCGGGTGCCGTCCGGCCCTGGCGACAGCCCCGTCGATAGGCCAGACCTGGCACGCAGCCAACGGCCGAGACCGCCGCTGCCTCGTCGGGCACGATCGCAACAGGGCCTAGGGCCGATCAGCGCCCGGCTGTCGCCCGCAAGGGCACTCTCGAGCCGTACCGGCTTCAGCGGACACTGTTCGAGCGACACAGCGCAACCCGAAGGGGTTGCAATCGTGTCTGGCTGGTTCTGTGGGCTTTTCCGGGAACGAGGTGACTGGAGCGGTGCTGGCTCGGGAGTCGTTCGCGGGCTGGGTCGGAGGAGAGGTCGAGGCAGTCGAGGAGTGGAACGGAGAGAGTTGAGAGGGCGGTCCGAGAACGTGGGATCGATGGCCGGTAGTGGCAGGCGACCGCTGGGCCGACCGAGGCTTGGCACTGGAACCGCGACGCGAGCGGGCCTTCGCGGTAGGTGAAGTGGGCAACGGTTCGGGCTGCGACGCGGAGGCCCAGCGTCCCAGCCCGCGAGACCGAGTTCGCGAGGACTGGGCGCACCGGTGGCCTAGTGGGTGGCGACATGCGATGGCCTGACCTGAGTCAGCCAGGCACCAACCTGACGGAGACTGAAATGAACCTGGACACCCTGCCCGACATGCTCAGCGTCGAAGAGGCCGCAAAGGTCCTGCGCATCAGTCGCAGCCGCGCCTACGAGGAGGCGGCGATCTTCCAGCGCACCAACGGCGGTGCCGGGCTTCCGTCCATCCGCATCGGTCGATCGCTCCGCGTTCCCAAGCGGGCGCTGATCGCGTGGATCGACCAGAAGCTCGGCGGCGCAGAGACCGCCGCCTGAGCCCAGGGCGCGATCAGGGCCCCGTCTGCCTCGTCCCGAAGATCGAAGCAGCGACCGTGCGGGCAGCGTCTTCGTCGAGTCCCGGGGCGACGTGGCTGTAGGTATCGATCGTGATGGCGATGGTCGAGTGCCCGAGTCGGTCGCTGACGATCTTGGGATGGATCCCCGCCTTGAGCGCCAGGGTCGCCCAGGTATGACGGAGGTTGTGCGGGCCTCGCACCTCGGGCAGGCCGGCTACTGCGACATGCCGCTTGAACGCTCTGGTGAACCCCTGGGGCTGGAGTGGCGAGCCGTCCTCGAGACAGAAGACCAGGTCGAACGACTTCCGCCATTCCGAACCGAGAGCCAGTCGCTCCTCGAGCTGGCGCGAGCGGTGGGCTTTGAGCACCTCGACGGTGGTGGGATCGAGGGCCACGGTCCTGCGACTCCGGTTGGTCTTCGTGGTGGTGAACAAGATGCGGTGCTCGACTTCCTGCAGGGTCTGAGAGATCGAGAGCCGGGCCCTCTCGAGATCGAGATCGGACCAGCGCAGACCGAGCACCTCGCCTCGGCGCATCCCTGTGGTGCCGAGCAGGACGTAGGCGGCGAACAGCCGGTCGCTGCGGACATGGTCGAGGAAGGCCTGGAGCTCCTCGGCCGTCCAGGTCACGATCTCGGTGCGATCGATCGCCGGCGGTCGGGCTATCGAGGCCACGTTGCGGCTGACGAGTCCGAGGCGTTCGGCGTCGCCGAGAGCACGGTGCATCACGATGTGGCAGTTGCGCACGGTCTTCGGCGACAACGACCTCCCGTTCCGACCACCACCCTGGCTGAGCTTGGCGTACGACGTCTCGAGCTGGAGCGGTGTGAGTGCTTGCAGCTGCACGCCACCGATCTGTCGAATGAGTCGATCCACCACGATCCGGTAGCTGTACCAGGTCGACTCGCGCAGCTGGGTCTGCATGGTCACGTGCCAGTCCCGAAGGAACTCCCCCACCGTCAGGTCCGACCGGGCGACGTAGGCACCCTCCGCCACCGAGGTCAGGACCTCACGCAGTCCCTCCTCCGCCAGCTTCTTCGTGGCGAACCCGCTCTTGGTCCTCTGGCGCCGCCGACCGGTGACCGGATCGTGGCCGACGTCGACGACGTAGGCCCACCCCTTCCCGCGCTTGTGAACTCGTCCCCGCATCCCGAGCACCGTACCCGATGTGAGCATTCTGTGAGCATCGGGGCGATTCTGGCGATCTGACCAAGTTCCCAAACCCGGCGTTGGGCCTGTTTTCCCTGGTCAAGGAGTGCCCGGGGTGGGGTTCGAACCCACACGCCCCCGGAGGGGCTGGGGGGTTTAAGCCCCCTGCGTCTGCCAGTTCCGCCACCCGGGCGCCGCCTCACGGTAGCCAGCCCGACGGAGCGACGGTCAGGCGACGTCGGCCGCCGGGACCGACCGGAGCCGACCGGCTGACGGGCGCGGACCCGCCGACGCCTCACCGGGGAGCCGGGCCGGGAAGTGGCGCTCGCGGAGAGGACGAGCGGGCGACGAGCGCTCGGCCCCCTCGGACCGGACCGCCCGGGGCCACCGCGGCTCTGCTTCGACCATCGCCGGCCCGACCCCTTCGCGTTCGACCGCCGCCCAGAGCGCGGTGCGAGCGGCGTCGGCCGTCGGGCCCACCAACCCGTTGGCCGCCACGACGCCCTCGATCATGTCGGCCAGGACCGCCGCCCACGGACGGCCCTTGAGGCGGACGGACACCGTGGCCGAGCCCGAGGCGGAGCGTCGCAGCGACCGGTCGGCGTCGCGCAGCCTCGGCGGGCTGCGGAAGCCCGGGACCTGCAGTCCGCGTCGACGGGCCGCCCGACCGAGGGTGCGGGCGGCGGCGGCGAAGCGGACGGACGAGGCGGGCATGGGGCCCATCCTCCCCACCCCGCGCGACAACCGGCCCCGTCCACTGTCGTCGCCGGTCCGTACCATCGACCCGTGAACGACTTCGCGCCTCCCCCGTTGTCACCGGCGCAGCACGACCTCGTCGAGCTCCTCGGCGCACCCGCCGGCGAGCGACCGGTCTTCGACGCCGAGCTGCGCCACGAGCTGCGCGCCGAGCTCGAGCAGGGGTTGGCCGACGTCGCCGCGGGGCTCGACCCCGGCGACCCGCTCTGGGTGTCCAAGCACACGCTCTCCAGCGTCCACGGCTGCGAAGGCCGCCACCTGGCCGAGGCGGGCGCGCCGTTCGCCTGGAGTCCCGCCCTCGCCCGGGGCACGATCGTCCACAAGGCCGTCGAGCTGTCCGTGCACTGGCGAGGCGAGCTGGTCCCGCTCGACCTCGTCGACGAGGCCGTCGAGCGCCTCGCCGCCGACGACAAGCCGATCTCCGACTGGCTGCGCACCTGCTCCGAGGGCGACCGGGCCGAGCTGCGCTCGGTGGCCGGCGAGCGGGTCACGTCGTTCCTCGAGTGCTTCCCGCCGCTGCCGGCACGCTGGGTACCGGTCACCGAGGGGCGGCTGCGGGCCGATCTGCTGGGCGGCAGGGTGGTCCTGAGCGGGCGCACCGACCTCACGCTCGGGAAGGCCGACGGCACCCGCGCCGGGAAGGTCGTCATCGACCTCAAGACCGGCGGTTTCTCGCCGACGCACACCGACGACCTGCGGTTCTACGCCCTGGTCGACACCCTCCGCCTCGGCACACCGCCGCGCCTGGTGGCCTCGTACTACCTCGACGCCGCCCGGGCCCAGCCCGAGGCCGTCACCGAGGAGGTGCTGCGTGCCGCCGTCGCCCGGACCGTCGACGGTGTCCGCACGATCCGGGAGCTGGCCGGCGGACGCGAGCCGGTCTTACGCCCCGGCCCACCGTGTCGCTGGTGTCCGGCCCTGCCGACGTGTGCCACCGGACGGGCCCACCTCGGTGACGACCTCGACGACGACCGGTGGGACGACGAGCAGGACTGACGTCGCCGAAGGCGGGGCGAACGGCTCAGCGACCGTCGAACATGGCCTCGGTGGCGTCCACCTCGGCGGCGGCCAGGCGCTCCTCGGCGACCCGGGCCGGATCCTGGGGAAGGGACAGGTCGTCCATCGCCGCGAACAGCCCCAGCCCGTAGCGCAGCACCACGAACACGACGAGGAACACCACGCCCGCCCCGGCCACCGTCGTCTGAGGACCGATGACGTCGATGAGGGCACCCTGGACCAGCGAACCGAGGGGCATCGCCGCGGTGAGCGACATGATGTACAGCGCGATCACCCGGCCCCGCATGGCCTCGGTGACCTGGAGCTGGACGGTGGTGTTCAGCGTCGAGGAGATGCCGAGGTAGCCGGCGCCGGCCACGAAGAGGGCGACCGCGCCCACGGTGAGGTTCGGTGCCGTGGCGAACACGACGAGCGCCAGGCCGTAGCCCACCATCGCCAGGCTGGTCATGCGGCTGCGGGACTGGCGCGACCCCCAGCCGGCCACGAGAGGAGCGGCCAGGATCGCCCCGGCCCCGATGCACGCCGCCAGGAGGCCGTACGCGCCGTCACCGACGTCGTACACGTCCTGGGCGAACACCACGAGGAGGTTGAACAGCGGGCCGCCGAAGAAGCCCAGGGCGAACACCACCACGAGTGCGGTGAGGATGCCGGGCCGGGTGCGCACGTAGCGCATCGCCATCCACGTCTCGGCCAGCACCCTCGACCGGCCGTTGCGGGCCGGGCGGTCGCGGCGGACGACCCGGACGAGCAGGAGGCCCACGCTGAGGAGGAAGAACGACAGAGCGTTGAAGAAGAAGGCCCACGACACCCCGAGGGTGGCGAGCACGAGCCCTCCGAGCGCAGGTCCGAAGGCGCGGGCGGCGTTGAACTGCGCGGAGTTGAGGGTGACGGCGTTGAGCAGGAGCCGGCGGGGCACGACCTCGGTCACGAAGGCCTGCCACGACGCCACGGTCAACCCCGACACACAGGAGCTCGCCGTCACCAGGACGATGAGCACGGCGACGCTTCGCACCCCGGCGACCCAGGTGAGCCACAGCGCCAGGGTGAAGAGGCCCTGCACGGCGGAGCCGAGCAGCAGCACCCGTCGCCGGTCGAACCGGTCGGCGACGGAGCCCGCCAGCGGCCCGAGGACCAGGAGCGGGATGAGGCTCATGAAGGCGGTGAACCCGAGCCAGGCCCCGCTGCCGGTGAGCCCGAACACCACGAATGGCACGGCGACGTTCTGCAACCAGGTGCCGGTGCTCGACATCAGCGAGGACACCCACAGCAACGCGAAGTTGCGGATCCGGAAGGCCGCGAAGGCGCTGATCCGCTCTCCCTCCGCGGGCACCTCGACCCCGGCGGCGTCGGTGGCGGTGTCGGGCGGACCGATCGGATCCTTCGTGTCCGTCGCGTCCGTCGTGTCCGTCACGGCGGACGGGCGGTCGACGGGCGGTGAGGTCACGGCGTCGACCCTACCGGCGCCCCGGGCAGGCCCCCTCGGGCGCTCACCCCAGCCAGTCGGCGCAGAGCTGGGCGCCCCGCTCCTCCCACTCCTCGACGGTGAGGCCGTAGCGGACGTGGTCCTCCCAGGTCCCGTTGATCTCGAGGTAGCGCTCGGCGATCCCCTCCTCGCGGATCCCGAGCTTCTCGACGACGCGCCGGCTGGCCGTGTTGCGGGGGATGATGGCGATCTGGATGCGGTGCAGGCCGAGCTCTTCGAAGGCGAAGCGGGCCATCGCCACCAGGGCCTCGGGGGTGTAGCCGTGGCCCGCCTGGCGCTCGTCGATCCAATAGCCGACGTAGGCGCTCTGGAACGGCCCCCGCTGCACCGACGAGAGGTTGATCTCACCGGAGAACACCCCGTCGACGAAGATCCCGAACCCGTACCCGGCGCCGAGCTGGCGCTCGCGCTGACGGGCGCTGCAGCGCACCGCGAACGCCTCACGGTCCTCGATCACGTCGGGTTGCCCGGGCACCCGGGTCGGCTCCCAGCGCGTGAGCCACTCGTCGTTGCGACGTCGGACCTCCCGCCATGACGGGAAGTCCGCCACGACCAGCGGTCGGAGCAGGACTCGCCGGCCGAACAGGGTCGTCACGACGGGCGATCCTACCCACGAGGGGTGCCGCCCGGCCGGGCGCTCGGAGGTGCGGCCCCCACCGGCCGCGGTGCCGCTCACGGCGCGATCGACATGGCCAGACCGTCGAGGATGTCGGCCTCGGAGACCACCACCTCGTCGATGCCGAACCGGCGCATGGTGGCGACGAGCACGCACATGCCCCCGACGATCACGTCGGCCCGTTCGCGTTCGAGGCCCGGGTTGTGGACCCGATCGGCGAGGGCCTCGGTGGCGAGGGTGCGGAACACGTCCTCGGTGGCCTCGCGGCTGAGGCGGAAGTGGTGGATCCGGTCGCGGTCGTACTCGGCGAGCCCGATCTCCACCGCCGCCGCGGTGCTCACCGTCCCGGCCAGCCCGACGAACGTCCGGGCTTCGCCCGCCGCGGGGATCTCACGCTGGACGTCGTCGAGGTGCAGCGCCACGATCGACAGGCACTGGCTGAGCTCCTCGGCGGTGGGGGGATCGTGGTGCAACCACGCCTCGGTCATCCGGACGCACCCCATGTCGGTGGAGATGCTCGCTTCGGCCACCTCCGTCCCGTACGTGAACTCGGTGGAACCGCCGCCGATGTCGAACACGAGGAAGGGCCCGTCCGCCTGATCGAGCTCGGCGGTGGCCCCGAGGAAGGAGAGGCGCCCCTCCTCGTCGCCGGTGAGGAGCTCGGGCTCGGCACCCACGACGGCGGCGGCCGGTCCGAAGAAGTCGTCCCGGTTGGCCGCGTCGCGGGCCGCCGAGGTGGCCGCCATCCGCGTGCGCGAGACGCCGTGGCGGTCCAGCACCTCGCGGTACTCGCGCAACACGTCGAGCGTCCGGTCGATGGCCGCCGGGTCGAGACGGCCCGTCGCCCCCACCCCCTGGCCGAGACGGGTGATGCGCATCAGCCGCTCGACGGTCGTCCGCCCGCCCTCGCTGACGAGGAGGCGCACCGAGTTCGTGCCGCAGTCGATGGCGGCGACCGGCGCGGTCACGCGTCCACCCGTCGAGGCGACCCCGCCGGGAGCAGGCCGTCGTCCGCCAGGCGCTGGTGCACCCACTCCCCCACGGGATCGTGGCCGCCGGCCAGCCAGTGGGCGTAGTGGGCGTGCAGGCACTTCACGCCTCGGCGGGTTCCGCCGACGCCGCCGTACGGTCGCGGGCCGTCATGACCGGGTGGGAGCGCCGTGTCGCGGTCGTGGGCGTGGGCGGCGTGGGCGGCGGCCACCTCGTCGGCGTCGACCTCGGCCTCGGCCCGACGCACCCCTCCGGCGGACTCGAGCGTGCCGATGGCCGACCGCAGCGCCGGGTCGGCCAGCCAGTAGCGGGTGGGCATCGGCGTGCCGTCGTCGAAGAGCGGTTCGTTGCACAGCACCACCGGGTCCCCGGTGGCGCTGCGGACGACCACCTCGAACCCGCCCCGGGGCGGGCGCCCGAGGAGCTCCGCCCCCCGGGCCACGTCGTCGGGCGTCGCCGTCACCGCCGGCGACGCAGCAGTCGCCAGACCACGACGGCGGCGAGCGCCACACCGAGAAGCGGCAGCACGCGCTTCAGCATCGGCGAGCCGGCGTGCTCGAGCAGGTCGATGGGCTCGGGTTCGGGGGCGTCGATCCTGCGCACCTCGGCCACCGACGCCCCCTGGCCGTTGCGGCCGTTCAGCGCCATGGCCGCCTCGACGTTGTCGACGGCCTCGTCGACGGCCTCCTCCACCAGCTCGGTGGCCTCCTCGACGGCCTCCTCGAGGATCTCGGCGGCCACCTCGACCGCCGCAGCGACCTTCTCGGCCTCCACCTCGGTGACCGCGTCGACCAGGTCACCGCCCTCGACGACGTCGACCACCTCCACCCCGACGACCTCGGCGGACCCGCCACCGTCGCCGTTCGGGCCGAGGTCGAGCAGGACGGTCGACTCGAGGTTGTCGACGAACTGGGTGAGGAGCTTGGCACTCACGTCGCCGAGGACCCCCCGCCCGAACTGGGCAACCTTGCCGGTGACGGTGAGGTCGGTGGTGACGACGCAGTGCGTCCCCGACCCGGCCGGAGTGAGCTGGGCGGTGATCACGGCGCTGGCGTTGCCCTGGCCGCGGGTGTCACGGCCGGTGCCCTCGAGCACGGCCCGGTGGGCCTGCTCGTCGAGCTCGACGAAGCTGGCCCGGCCCTTGTACTGGGCGCTGATCGGGCCGACCTTCACCTTCACGATGCCGCGGTACTCGTCACCCTCGATCTCCTGGAGCTGCGCCCCCGGCAGACACGGAGCGATGCGCTCCACGTCGGTGAGCACCGCCCAGGCCTGCTCGATGGGCACGCTCACGTCGAAGGTGTTGGTCAGCTCCATCGGTCGAGATCCTCCACGGTGTCGATGTCGAGCCCGTCGCCGGGGCACGCTAGTTCGCCCACGAGCTCGGGCCTCTCGCGCATCACCACCCGTGCGCCCTCGTCGCCGGTGGCGGGGAGCAGCGGCCACACCTCGCGGGCGAGTCGCACCGGGTTGGCCCGCTCCCCGCCGTAGGTGGCCACGAGGATCGGCGGGTCGGGGTCGGCGCGGGCCATGGTTCGCCAGGCGTCGGCGCCGACGAAGGGCTGGTCGGCGAGCCCCACGAGGAGGGCGTCGAAGCCCCCCACCCGGGCAGCGTGCACGGCGACGGCCAGCGAGGTGGCCTGCCCTTCGGCCCAGCGGGGGTTGTCGAGCACCACGGCACCGTCGGGCAGCGCACCGTGAAGGTCGAGGGCGCCGCTCACGACGAAGACCACCGCCAGCTCGGGCACGGCCAGCGGCGCCTCGACGGCGAGGGAGACCAGCGGCCGGTCCCGGAGGCGGGCCAGCTGCTTGGGACCGTCCGAGAAGCGGCTCGAGCCCCCGGCGGCCAGCACCGCGGCGGCGAGCAGGGGTGCGTCGGCGGGGGGCACGGGCTCAGTCAACCACCCCGCCGTGGCGCATCGTCATCCACCGCTATGGTCCGTCCGTGGCCGAGCCGATCGAACCCCTCTCGATCACCGCGTTCTTGTTGCTGGCCGACTCGGCCCAGGTGGCCGACGGCAAGCTCTTCGTCCTGGGCGGCGGCGTGGCGATCCTGCCCGCCCAGCCCCAACCGGTGTCGCTGGCCATGGTGATGCACGTGCCCTGGGACCGCAGTGGTGAGCGCTTCGAGTGGACGTGCGAGCTGCTCGACGAGGACGGCCTCCCCGTGCTCCTGGGTGAGACACCCCTGCTGGTCAGCGGCGAGTTCCAGGCGGGACGGCCCGCCGGGTGGCCGGAGGGTGCGCCGTTGACGGTGCCCGTCGCCATCAACTTCTCGGGGCTCCCGCTCCCCCCGGGTCGGCGTTACACGTGGCGCCTCGTCGTCGACGGCCACACGGAGCCGGAGTGGCAGACGTCGTTCTCGGTGGCCCCCCCACCCACACAGCCGGCCTGACCACCCTGGCCGCGCCCCCGGCGACGACCAACGGATACTGTGCGACGGAGACGTCGGGAACGAGGGGGACGATGCAGGTCACGGTCACGGTCAACGGCGAGCAGCGCACGGCCGACGTGGAGCCGCGCACCCTTCTCGTGTACTTCGTGCGCGAGCAGCTGGGCCTCACCGGCACCAACGTCGGCTGCGACACGTCGTCGTGCGGGGCGTGCACCCTCCATGTCGACGGCGAGTCGGTGAAGTCGTGCACGATGCTCGCCGTCCAGGCCGACGGTTGTGAGGTCACCACCATCGAGGGGCTGGCGCCGAGCGCCGACGAGATGCACCCCATGCAGAAGGCCTTCCAGCAGGAGCACGGCCTGCAGTGCGGCTACTGCACGCCGGGCATGGTGATGGCGGCGGTCTCGCTGCTCGACGAGAACCCCGACCCGACCGAGCGGGAGGTGCGCCTCGGGCTCGAAGGGAACCTCTGTCGCTGCACCGGCTACCACAACATCGTCAAGGCGGTGCTGGCCTGCGCCCGCGGCGAAGTCGGCGAAACCCCGGTCTCGGTGGGCGGAGAGGCCCCGTGATCCCCGCGGCGTTCGACTACCGCCGGGCCGACTCCGTCGAGGAGGCCCTCGCTGCGCTCGTCGAGCACGGCGACGAGGCCAAGCTCCTCGCCGGCGGCCACTCGCTGCTCCCGCTCATGAAGCTGCGCCTCGCCGCCCCGTCGGTGCTGGTCGACGTCGGCCGCCTCGACGACCTGCGCTACGTCCGCGACGCCGGCGACCACGTCGCCGTCGGCGCCCTGTCCCGCCATCGCGACCTCGAGACCAGCGAGCTGCTCGCTGCCGAGGTGCCGCTGCTCGCGCACGCCGCCGGTGAGGTGGGCGACCCCCAGGTGCGCCACCGAGGCACGATCGGGGGCTCGCTGGCCCACGCCGATCCTGCCTCCGACCTCCCGGCGGTGCTGCTCGCCCTGGGCGGCACCCTGGTGGCGAAGGGCCCGGGCGGGGAGCGCACGATCGCCGCCACGGACTTCTTCGAAGGCTTCCTGGAGTCGGCGCTCGAGCCCGACGAGCTGCTCACCGAGATCCGCGTGCCGAAGACGCCCGACGCCGGATGGTCGTTCCAGAAGTTCAACCGGCGGGCCCAGGACTGGGCCATCGTCGGCGTCGCCGCCGTCGTGTCCGACTCGGTGACCGGGGTCGGGCTGGTGAACATGGGCTCCACGCCGCTGCTGGCCACCGGCGTAGCCGAGGCCCTGGCCGAGGGTGCCGATGCCGCCACCGCCGCCGAGCGGGCCACCGAGGGCACCGAGCCGCAGTCCGACATCAACGCCAGCGTCGAGTACCGCGAGCACCTCGCCCGCGTGCTGGTCCGCCGCGCCCTCGTCGACGCGGGGCGCTGAGCGCAGGCTCGACCGGCTGACTCCGCCTTCCCCCGACGGCAGGTGCCCGCCGACACCACCTCAGTGGATGGGGCCACTCGTGGTGCGCAGGGACACGGCGACGCGGCCGGTGCGCACGGCGATCATCTCGGCGGCGATGGCCACCGCCGTCTCCTCGGGGGTGCGGCCGCCGAGGTCGAGACCGATCGGGGCGTGCAGTCGCTCGGCCACTGCGTCCATGTCGGCGCCCTCCGCGGCCAGCCGCCGGAGGCGCTCGTCGCACGTCCGACGGCTCCCCATGGCGCCCAGGTAGCCGACGTCGGTGCGCAGCGCCGCCACGATGGCGGGCACGTCGAACTTGTGGTCGTGGGTGAGCACGCACACGGCGTCTCTCGGCCCGAGTCGCTCCCCCACCCGGTCGAGGAGGCGATGGGGCCAGTCCACCACGACCTCGTCGGCGTCCGGGAAGCGGCGAACGGTGGCGAACACCTCCCGGGCGTCGCAGACCGTGACCCGGTAGCCGAGGACCTTGGCCACCTTCACCAGCGCGCCGGTGAAGTCGACGGCCCCGAAGATCAACATCTCGGGGGGCGGGGCGAAGCTCTCGATGAAGACGCCGACCGCCGTCTCCCGCGCCTCCCCATGGAAGCCGTAGTGGCGCACGACGGTGGTGCCCGACTCGAGCTCACCCAGGGCGTCACGGACCACCACCCGGTCGAGGTCGGGGTCCCCCAGCGAGCCCAGCGGCTCGGTGCCCTCCCCCACCAGCACCTTGTTGCCGAGGCCGGGGCCCTCGACCACCGTGGCGAGGGCCACCGGACGGTGGTGCGCCACCGCGTCCCGCCATGCCTCGTAGAGGGGCACGGCTACCAGTCCAGCGGTTCGAGGAAGAGGTGCACCGTGCCGCCGCAGGTCAGTCCGACGGCGAAGGCTTCGTCGTCGCTGTAGCCGAAGGTCACCATGCGGGCGCGACCCGTCTCGTGCACGTCGAGCGCCTCGGCGACGACGGCCCCCTCGACGCAGCCCCCCGACACGGACCCGACTACCTCGCCGTCGTCGGCGACCGCCATCGCCGCACCCGGTTGGCGGGGCCCGGAGCCCTCGATGTCGACGACCCGGGCCACGACGACCCGTCGCCCGTCGGCTCGCCAGCGGTCGAGGTCGGGGATCAGTTCTTTCACCGGCCGTCGTCCTTCCTGTCGAGAGCGCCCACCGCGCCGTCCGCCCGCTGGGGCGCCGTCACCGCGCCACGACCCGGGCCAGCTCCTCCAGGGCATCGAGCGAGTGCCCCTCGACGAACTCGTCGACGAACGGTAGCGCCGTCGCCATCCCCTGCGCGAGGGGGGCGTAGTCGGGTCCGGCCTTGAGCGGGTTCACCCACACCAGGCGACGGGCGACCCGCTGCAGACGTGCCATCTGCTCGGCGAGCAGGTCGGGCTCCCCCCGGTCCCACCCGTCGGAGAGGATGACGACCACCGCGCCCCGTGCCATGCCCCGCACCCCCCATGCGTCGTTGAAGCGCCGGAGACTCTCGCCGAGCCGGGTGCCGCCGCTCCAGTCGGGGACGGCCTCGACCACCCGGGCCAACGCGGTGTCGGGATCGCGGGTGGACAGTTCGCGGGTGAGGCGGGTCAGACGGGTCCCGAACGCGAACACCTCGACCGCCGTCGGACCGGAGGCGGCGGCGTGCACGAAGCGGAGGAGGGCGCGGCTGTAGGTCTCCATCGACCCGCTGACGTCGAGCAGCAGCACGAGCCGGCGCGGACGACTGCGCCGTTCGAGGGTGGGTCGGTGCACGGGCTCGCCCCCGGTGCGCATGGCCGACCGGAGGGTCCGTCGCAGGTCGGGGCGGCCGCGTCGGCGGCGGCTGGTCCGGCGCCGCCGGGACCGCCTGGGCGCACCGACGAGGTCGAGGTCGGCCATCAGGCGGCGGGCCTCGGCCATCTCGGCGTCGCTGTACGCCGCGAAGTCCTTGGCCCGCAGGACGTCGTGCGGGCTGTAGCGCACCGACACCACGGGGCCGTCCGACGCCTCGCCGGTCGCTCCGTCCGGCGCGTCGTCGGTGGCGAGGACGAGGCGCAGCTCGTCGGCGAGCGCGAGGTCGACGGTCACGGGCACCCCCGCCCACCACGACGCGAACACCGAGTCGTACACCTCGACCTGCTCGGGTGACGTGACCAGGGTGCACCGGCCCGCCCAGTAGAGGTCGTGGCGCGACCCCGAGAGCACCGCCAGGGCCCGGAGGTAGGCGATCGAGGCACCGAGAGGCGCCGGCACCCCTGCGGCGCGCAGGGCGCCGACGAAGGCGAGAGCCGTCTCCTCGCCCGTCGCCGGCCCGGGCTTCATCCCCGGTCGTGGGCGCCCGCGACGAGCACGTCGACGCCGTGACGGCGGGTGCGCTCGGCGTCCTCGCGGTACTTCACGACCGCGCCCAGGGTCGACGACGCCGTGGCCACGTCGAGCTCGTCGCGCCCGAGCAGCGCCACGGCCCGCGCCCAGTCGATGGTCTCGGCGACGCCAGGGGACTTGTAGAGGTCGAGGTCACGGAGGGCCTCGACGGCGGCGGCGACCTGACGAGCCAGCGCGTCGGGCACCTCGGGGGCGCGGGACCGGACGATGGCCACCTCGCGCTCGAAGTCGGGGTGCTCGACCCAGTGGTAGAGGCAGCGCCGCTTGAGGGCGTCGTGGACGTCCCGGGTCCGGTTCGAGGTGATGACGACGACCGGGGGCTCGTGGGCGGTGAACGTGCCGAGCTCGGGCACGGTGACGGAGAAGTCGGCGAGCACCTCGAGGAGGAAGGCCTCGAACTCGTCGTCGGCGCGGTCGACCTCGTCGACGAGCAGGACCGGCACGGGGTCGCCCGGCGGAGCCGTGATGGCCTCGAGCAGCGGTCGACGAACGAGGAAGCGCTCGTCGTACAGCTCGGCCTCGAGGCGAGCGGCGTCAGATGCCGCGCCGGCCGTCTCGGCGGCGCGCAGGTGCAGGAGCTGGCGGGGGTAGTCCCACTCGTAGAGCGCCTGGGCGGCGTCGATGCCCTCGTAACACTGCAGGCGGAGCAGTGGTCCGCCCGTCCACGCGCTGAGCACCTTCGCGACCTCGGTCTTGCCGACCCCCGCCTCGCCCTCGAGCAGCAGGGGCCGGTGCAGGCGCAACGCCAGGTAGACCGCGGTGGCGAGGCCGTCGTCGGGGAGGTAGCCGTGGGCCCGGAGGCCTTCGGCCACCGCGTCGACGCTCTCGGGTTCGGTGGCGGTCACGGCGGCAGGCTACCGATGGCGACCGCGGTCAGCTCCGGACGAAGACGAGCTGCAGCTCGATCTCGCCGTTCTCGTCGACGGTCACGAGGGAGTTGCTGGGCGGCTCGATGGCGTAGTCGGCCATGAGGATCGGGATGCCGGCGGGCGTGGCGATCGAGATGGTGGAAGCGCCGTCCCAGAGCGCCTGGAGGGGGACGTCGACGGACCGGGTGACACCGTGGAGGGTGAGGTCGCCGGTGGCGGTGAGCTCGACCTGCTCGCCGGCGGCGAGGTCCGCCGGCAGCTCGATGGGGCTGGTGAGCACGAACGTGGCCGTCGGGAACTGCTCGGTCTGCAGGCCCCGGGTCCGGAGTGCGTTGTCGCGGGTGGAGCTGTCGCTGGCCAGCTGCGTCATGTCGGCCTCGATGTCGACCACCGTCACCTGGCCGCCGGCGACGGTGAGCGTCCCGGTGAGAGCGCTGGTGCGGCCCACCGCGGTCTTCTTGACGGTCTCGCCGCCGAAGAGCTCCTCGACCCGGTAGCCGACGAAGACGTCCTGCCCCGGTGACAGGGAGTAGTCGCCGTCGGGGCCCGTGGTCGAGCCCGCGGCCGGGGCGACGGTCGTGTCGGTGGTGCGTACCGGGAGGCTGGCCCGCTCGGGCGCGTCGCCGCGCAGCACGAACCACCAGAAGGCGATGCCGCCGAGGACGACCACGCCGACCACCGCCACCAGCGTCCACTTCGCCGAGCTCTGCCAACGGGTCGCCATGCCATCTCCTCACCAGGGTTCCGGCGCACGCTATCGGCGCCCCCGGCAAGTGATGTCGCGCCAGGGAGGGGCTCAGCGGCCGTGGACGGCCCTCCACACCCGCTCGGACGTGAGCGGCATGTCGAGGTGGTCGACGCCGTAGGGCGACAACGCGTCCATGACCGCGCTCTGCACGGCCGGCGTGGAGCCGATCGTCCCGGACTCACCGATGCCCTTCGCGCCCAGCGGGTTCACGGGCGTGTCGGTCTCGAGCGCCACCAGCTCGAAGCTCGGGAGCTCGGCGGCGGACACGAGGGCGTAGTCGGCCAGGTTGGCGGTCTGGGGGTTGCCGTCGTCGTCGAACTCCACAGCCTCGTAGAGCGCCTGGGCGACGCCCTGGGCGATGCCGCCGTGGCGCTGGCCCTCGACGATGAGCGGGTTGAGCAGCCGGCCGGCGTCGTCGCACGTGACGATGCGGCGCAGCTCGGTGCGGCCCGTCTCGGTGTCGACCTCGACGACGGCGATGTGGGCACCGAACGGGAAGGTGGGGGCCTCGGAGGCGTAGACGAGGGTGGCCTCGATCGGCTGGCCGGTGGGCCCCTCGCCGATCGGGCCGCTGATGTCGCCGGCGGCACCCACGTCGGCCCACGACCGGGTGACGGTCGGTGTGCCCGCGACGTGGAACACGCCCCGGTCGGCGTCGAGGACGATGTCGGCCGGCGCCGCCTCGAGGAGCTCGGCGGCCACCTGGCGGGCCTTCTCGACGACCGCCTCGGTGGCGCCCCAGACCGCCGACCCCCCGACCTGGAGCGAACGCGACCCGAACGTGCCGGTGCCCTCGGCGACCCGGTCGGTGTCACCGGACACGACGTCGATCTGCTCCATGGGGATGCCGGTGAGCTCGTGGGCGAGCATCGCCCACGACGTGGAGTGGCCCTGGCCGTGGGCCGAGGCCCCGGTGAACACGGTGACGCGTCCCTCGCGCCCGAGGGTCACCTTCGCGAACTCGGTCTGCCCGGCCGAGGGGCCGGCGGTGATCTCGACGTACAGCGAGACCCCGATGCCGAGCTCGACGGTGTCGCCTCGCTCGCGTCGGGCGGCCTGCTCGGCGCGCAGATCGTCGTAGCCCGCGGCGGCAAGGGCCTCGTCGAGGGCGCCGGCGTAGTCGCCGCTGTCGTAGACCGCCCCCGTCTGGGTGGTGAACGGGAATGCGTCGGCGGCGATCAGGTTGCGCCTCCGGACCTCCACGGGGTCCATCCCGATCTCACCGGCGAACAGGTCGAAGGCCCGCTCGACGGCTGCGGTGGCCTCGGGGCGGCCCGCTCCTCGGTAGGCCTCGATGGGCGTGGTGTTGGTGACGACGCTCTTGGTGTTGCACTCGACCTTCGGGATGTCGTACGTGCCCGGCGCCATCGTGCGGGTCATGAACGGCAGGAACGTGCCCATCCCCGGATAGGCCCCTGCGTCCTGCAGCACCGTGAGCCGGTAGGCCTCGACGGTGCCGTCGCGACGCCCGCCGATCTCGATGCGGTGCACCTGACCCCGACCGTGCGGCATCGCCACCATGTTCTCGCCCCGGGTCTCGGCCCATCGGACCGGCCGCCCCAGTCGGCGGGCCACCCACGGCAGCAGCGCCTCGTCGGCCTGGAGGTTGATCTTGGCGCCGAACCCACCGCCGACCGCCGGTGCCACCACCCGGATCTGCTCGGGCTCGAGGCCGTAGAGGCCGGCCAGCTTGCCCTTGACGCCGTGCGGCGCCTGGGTGGACACGAACATCACGAGCCGACCGTCGTGCCAGGTGACGGCCATCGCCCTCGGCTCGAGCGGGCACACGGCGACGCGCTGGTTGACGATGTCGCGGCTGACCACCACCTCGCAGCCGTCGAAGAGGTCGTCGCTGTGCCCGAACGGGACGGCCAGGGCGGTGTTGGTGCCGTGGTCGGGGAACAGCAGCACCTCGTCGCGCTCGCTGGCGACGGGGTCGACGACGGCGTCGAGCGGGTCGTAGTCGACGACGACGAGCTCCGAGGCGTCCTCGGCCGCCTCGCGCGACTCGGCGAGGACGACCGCCACCGCCTCCCCCACGAAACGCACCACCCCGTCGGCCAGCCACGGACGGGCGAGCGCGTCGGGGATCATCCCGGGAATGGGGACCCCGAACGAGCCCAGGTCGCCGGCGGCGGCAATATCGGCGGCGGTGAGGACCGCGACGACGCCGGGTGCCTCCCGGGCCTCGCTGACGTCGAGCTCGGTGAGGCGGGCGTGGGCGATGGTGGAGCGCACGAAGTGGGCGTGCACCGCACCGGTGAGGAGAGGGTCCTCCAGGTCGGCGGTGTACACCCCGCCACTGGTCAGGAAGACCGGGTCCTCCCGCCGCGTGACCCGCGTGCCCATGACGCTCATCCGTGTGCCCCCCTCGTGGTCGTACCGGGGAACGCTAGTGCGCGGCACCGATCGGTCGGGCGCCCCGCCACGCTGCTCCGCCCGGGGGCCGCGACGTCGCGGGCGCTACGGGACCATCCGGTTGAAGGGCCACGCCTCGGGGAGGCGCACCGGATCGCGGGGCGGCGGGAGGACGTGGTACACCTCCTCGCCGACCTTGGCGTAGCCGTACTCCTCCCGTGCCAGCCGTTCGATCTCGGCGTCGGTCATGAGCGCCTCGACCTGGGCGCGGCGTTCGGCGTTGACCTCCTCCAGCTCGGCCAGGCGCTCCTCCGAGGCGCGCAGGGTGGCACGCTGGTCGAGCCAGGTGCGGGTGGGGAACACCCCCAGCACCATCACGCCGACGGTGAGCCCGACGAGCACGAGCGGCACGACGAGGCGCCCGGCCGCGCCGACCGCCCGGCTCCCTCGCGACCGCGCCTCCTGGTCGGCGGGACGCGCCGCACCGGTCCGGGTGGCCCGGACGGGCTCGGCCCCGGCGGCGGCGCGGCGACGGAACGGGCGGATCATCCGGTGGTGGTCGCCCTGGCCAGTGCGTCGGCCCCCCGGTAGGCGGCGGCCTCACCGAGGTCGTCCTCGATGCGCAGGAGCTGGTTGTACTTGGCGACGCGATCGCTGCGTGCGGGCGCGCCGGTCTTGATCTGCCCGCAGTTGGTGGCCACGGCCAGGTCGGCGATGGTGGTGTCCTCGGTCTCCCCGGACCGGTGCGACATCACCGAGGTGTAGCCCGACCGGGTGGCGAGGGCGACCGTCTCGAGGGTCTCGGTGAGCGAGCCGATCTGGTTGACCTTCACGAGGATCGAGTTGGCGACACCGGCCTCGATGCCGCGCGCGAGGCGCTCGACGTTGGTGACGAACAGGTCGTCGCCGACGAGCTGGCAGCGATCGCCGATCGCGTCGGTGAGCAGTCGCCAGCCGTCCCAGTCCTCCTCGGCCATGCCGTCCTCGATCGAGACGATCGGGTACCGCCCGACGAGGTCGGCGTAGTACTCGGCCATCTCGGCGGGGGTGAGGCTGCGACCCTCACCGGCGAGCACGTACGCGCCGTCGCGGAAGAACTCCGACGACGCCGGGTCGAGGGCGATGGCGAGATCGGCGCCGGGGGTGAACCCGGCCTTCTCGATGGCCTCGACGAGCAGGGCGACGGCTTCCTCGTTGGATCCGAGGTCGGGGGCGAAGCCGCCCTCATCGCCGACGGCGGTAGACAGGCCCCGGTCGTGGAGGACCTTCTTCAGGACGTGGTAGGTCTCCGCTCCCCACCGCAGGGCCTCGGAGAAGGACGCCGCGCCGACCGGCATGATCATGAACTCCTGGAGGTCCACGTTGTTGTCGGCGTGCTCCCCACCGTTCAGGACGTTCATCATCGGGACCGGCAGCACGTGGGCGTTCACCCCGCCGACGTAGCGGTAGAGCGGCATGGCCAGCTCGACGGCGGCGGCCCGGGCCACGGCCAGCGAGGTCCCGAGGATGGCGTTCGCCCCGAGGCTGGCCTTGTTGTCGGTGCCGTCGACCTCGAGCAGGACGCGGTCGACGTCACGCTGGTCGAGCGCGTCGAAGCCGATGAGCGCGTCGTAGATCTCGTCGTCGACGTGGGCGACGGCCTCGAGGACGCCCTTGCCGCCGTAGCGGCTCTCGCCGTCGCGGAGCTCGACCGCCTCGAAGGCCCCCGTGGATGCGCCCGAGGGGACGATGGCCCGTCCGGCCGCCCCGGACTCGAGGATGACCTCCACCTCGACGGTCGGGTTGCCACGGCTGTCGAGGACCTCCCGACCGGCGATGTGCTCGATGATGCTCATTGGGGCGCGCGCTCCTCGGTCGATGGGTCCCGACCACGATGTCATGTCGGCGCGCGGGGTTGGCGTACCCCGCGGGGTCGGTCAGTCCGCGGTCGCCGCCTCTGCGGTCGCGGCCGCACTGCGACGGCGGGCCGTCGTGGTCCGCAACGCGTTCTCGGGGTCGACGCCGACCGCCCGGGCCCGCTCCACCACAGCCCACAACAGAGCGCCGAAGGCGTCCTCGTCGGCCCCGTGGTCGACGCCGTCCAGGGCGTCGTCGAGGTCGGGCGACACGGGGACGTCGACACCGGCGTCGCGCAGCGTCGCCGACTTCTTGGCCACCTTCGTGGCGAGCGCCAGCGCGGGGAGCGACTCGGGGATCCCGTCGAACACGCTGTCGCGTCCCTTCTCGGCCTTCTTCAGCTCCTCCCAGTTCCGCACGACCTCGTCGGGCCCGCTCACCTCGACGTCGCCGAACACGTGGGGGTGGCGCGACCGCAGCTTGTCGTGCACCGTGCCGGCGACGTCGGCGAGCGTGAAGCGGCCCTCCTCGGCGGCGAGCTGGCTGTGGAAGAGCACCTGGAAGAGGAGGTCACCGAGCTCCTCTTCCAGGTGCTCGAAGCCGGTGCCGGTCTCCACGTCGAGGTGGTCGATGGCGTCGAGCACCTCGTAGGCCTCTTCGAGCAGGTGGCGGCGCAGTGACTCGTGGGTCTGCTCGCGGTCCCAGGGGCACCCCGCCCGCAGGGCCGCCACGAGCTCGACGAACCTCGTGACCTCGCGGGCGATCGGAGCCGCGAGCTCCGGGACGAGCACCGACGTGAGGTGGTCGGCGTCGACCCGGTCGATCTCGGTCCACCGGACGGACTGCACCGTCTCATCGGGCAGCCCGAGGCGCCGGAGGACGACGACCTCGGCGTCGGGGCCGAGTGACGGGTCGAGACCGGCGTCGAGGGCCAGCTTCACCTCGGAGAGCACGGTCGGCGAGTCGCACTGCGCGACCAGGAGGGGGCCCCGCTCCCCCGCCGCCTCGACGGCGAAGCGGTGCCCGTCGACGACCCGAACGCCCGCGGCCACCGGATCCAGGCCGAGGCGGGCCCACGCGAGGTCGAGGAACGAGAGGGCGGGGAGGATCTCGACCTCGACCCTCGGGTCGGCGACGAGGAGCTCGACGCTGCGCTCCGCGACGACCGGTGAGCCGGGCACGGCGTAGAGGACCGAACCGTGGACCGTCGCCGCGTCGACGAGCCGCTCGACGATCTCCAGGTACACCGCGTCGAGCACCGCGGCCTCGTCGTAGACGGCGTCGAACGTGGCGGCCCCGGGCACGACCTCGGCCGAGGGATGGCGGCGGGTCCGCAGGAACCGAACGGGCTCACGACCGATGGCGTCGAGGGTGCCCGCCGTGACGAGGTCGGGGCCGCCCGGTCCGAGGCCCACGACGACGACCCTGGCCGTCGTCACCGGTCAGCCTCCGACGGGGGCCCCGCCACCGAGGAGCTCGGCCAGCGCCGGGTCGAGCTCGGCGCCGACCGGCGACTGGGCACCCTGGGGTGGGACGACCCGCCCCTCCTCGGCGGCCCAACGGCCGAAGCGGGGGCCGACGGTGACGTCGGCCTCTGAGGCCGCCGTCCGGAGCCAGTCGTTGAGGAGGGCGTCGCTGTTCTCCTCGACCGCCGCGGACAGCTGGTCGCGCAGGTCCTCGAAGGTGAGCTGGCCCCGCTTGGTGACCAGGATGAGGTGGTACCCGAAGTCGGTCTCGACCGGCTCGCCGACCTCGCCCACGGGTTGGGACCAGACCGCGGCGTCGAAGGCCTCGATGTAGCTGCCCTGGGGAGCGCAGCCGAGGTCCCCGCCGTTGCCGGCGCTTCCAGGGTCCTCGGAGGAGGTGGCCGCCAATGCCGCGAAGTTGGCGGTGCCCTGGAGCTGGTCGGCGACGGCGTCGACGCGCTCGCGGGCCGCGGCGAGCTCCTCGGGCGTCGGCGGCGCCTGGCCGGTGCCGGCGCGGATCAGGATGTGGCTGACGCACGCCTGCTCCCCGAGCTCGTCGGCCTGCGCCTCGTAGAGGGCCCGAAGGCCGTCCTCGGTCGATGCCCGGTCGAGGATGTCGCGGCGCAGGACCAACACGTTGGCCACCCCCTCGACCAGCGCGTCCCGGTAGCTCGTGGCGAACCCGTCGAGCACGGCGAGGCCCTCGGGATCGGCTGTGCTGGCGTCACCGGCGCCGGGGTTCGGCGAGAGGTTCAGGCTGAGCAGCAGCTCGGCGTTGCGCCGATCGGCCTCGGTCACCTCGAGGCCCCGGGCCTCGTTCTCCTGCTCGGCGAGCACGAAGCTCACCCGCTCGTTGAGGTACTGGGAGGTGAACGCGGTGGAGAAGGTGGCCCCGTTGGTGCCCTCGGGCACCACGGGGCTTCCCTGCGCGGCCCGGGCGTCGAGATAGGCCTGATTGGCGGCGATGGACTCCAGCTGGTCCATGAAGTCACGTTCGGACAGCGAGAAGCCGTCGACGGTGAGGGCCGTGGGAGCGACCGTCGAGCAGGACGCCCCGACCAGCGCGGCCACGGCGACCAGGGCGGACAGGAGCAGGGGGAGGCGGCGTCGCGTCGTCACGAGTCGGTCACCCTACCGAAGCCCCCTCCGCGTCGACAGTCCGCCCGGGCACCAGGTCCCGGAGGGCGGCGGTCACCTCCGCCGCCGCCGTCTCGGCTGACCCCACGGCCAGGAGCACCTGTTCGAGGGCCGGCTTCACGAGGCTCCCCTTGTGGAGCCGCTCCAGGCGCACCACCTTCGACGCGGGCAGGACCAACGGCGACAGCCGGGCGACGTACCGTGGCCCGCCGAACCCGGTGCCCTTGGTGACCGTCACGTCGCGGACCCCGGTGCGCGCGCACTCGGCCCGCAGCCGGGCGACGGCGAGAAGGGCCTGTGCGGCCGGGGGGACCGGCCCGTAGCGGTCGATCCACTCGGTGGCGATGTCGTCCACCTCGACCTGGTCGGTGACGGCGGCGAGGCGGCGGTAGGCCTCGAGCCGGAGCTCCTCGCGTTCGACGTAGGTGACCGGCAGGTTGGCGTCGAAGGGGAGGTCGATCTTGATCTCGGCGGGCTCGCTGGGCTCTTCGCCCTTGAGCTCGGCCACCGCCTCGGTGACCATCTGGCAGTACAGGTCGTACCCGACCGCGGCGATGTGCCCGCTCTGACCGGTGCCGAGCAGGTTGCCGGCCCCGCGGATCTCGAGGTCACGCATGGCGATCTTGAACCCCGAACCCAGGTCGGTGGCCTCGCCGATGGTCTTCAACCGCTCGTAGGCCTCCTCGGTGAGCACGCGGTCGGGTGGGGTGAAGAGGTAGGCGTAGGCCCGTTGTCCCGACCGGCCCACGCGTCCCCTCAGCTGGTGGAGCTGGCCGAGTCCGAGGAGGTCGGCCCGGTCGACGACGAGGGTGTTGACGGTCGGCATGTCGATGCCGCTCTCGATGATCGTCGTGCACACCAGGACGTCGAACTCGCCCTCCCAGAAGTCGAGCACGACCCGCTCGAGGGACCCCTCGTCCATCTGGCCGTGGGCGACGGCGATGCGGGCCTCGGGGACGAGGTCGCGGAGCTCGCCGGCGACCCGTTCGATGTCCTGCACCCGGTTGTGGACGAAGAAGACCTGGCCCTCGCGCAGCAGCTCGCGGCGGATCGACTCGGCGACCGCCCTCTCGTCGTACTCGCCGACGTACGTGAGGATCGGTTGGCGCTCGCTCGGCGGGGTGTTGAGCAGTGTGAGGTCACGGATGCCCGTGAGGCTCATCTCGAGCGTGCGCGGGATCGGGGTGGCCGTGAGGGTGAGCACGTCGACGCCGACCTTGAGGCTCTTGATGGCCTCCTTGTGGGAGACGCCGAAGCGCTGCTCCTCGTCGACGACGAGCAGCCCGAGGTCCTTGAACGTGAGATCCGGGCCGAGGAGGCGGTGCGTGCCGATGACCACGTCGACCTCACCCGAGGCGAGGCCGTCCACGACCTTGCGCGCCTGGGCGTTGGTGAGGAACCGGCTGAGCACCTCCACGCGAATCGGATAGCCGGCGAATCGTTCGCTGAAGGTGGTGAAGTGCTGTTGGGCGAGCAGCGTGGTCGGGACCAGCACGGCGGACTGGGTGCCGTCCTGCACCGCCTTGAACACCGCCCGAACCGCCACCTCGGTCTTGCCGAAGCCGACGTCGCCGCACACCAGGCGGTCCATGGGCGGCGGGGCCTCCATGTCGGCCTTGACCTCGCTGATGGCCTTGAGCTGGTCGGGGGTCTCCTCGAAGGGGAAGGACGCCTCGAGCTCGTGCTGCCACGGCGTGTCCACGCCGAAGGCCCGGCCCTCGGCGTTGACCCGCTTCTGGTAGAGGACGACGAGCTCCTGGGCGATCTCGGTGACCGCGGCCCGGACCCGCGCCTTGCTCTTCTGCCACTCGCCGCCCCCCAGGCGGCTCAGCGTCGGCGAGTCGCCGCCCGTGTAGTGACGAACGGCGTCGATCTGGTCGGACGGGACGTAGAGCTTGTCGTCGCCGCGGTACTCGAGGAGCAGGTAGTCGCGCTCGGCGCCGCCGATGGCCCTGGTGACCATGCCGCCGTACCGGGCCACACCGTGCTGGTGGTGCACGACGTGGTCGCCCACCTTCAGGTCGTCGAAGTACCCCTGGGCCGCGACCTTGCGGGGCCTGGCTCGACGGTGGGCCCGACGGCGACCGGTGACGTCGCCCTCGGCCAGCACGGCCAGCTTGATCGCGGGCAGCGAGAACCCCCGCTCCAGCGGGGCGACGACCACGTGGCCTCCCGGAGCCGTGAGGTCGACGGCCCCCACGGCGAGCTCGACGGCGACGCCCTGGTCGCCGAGCAGGGCCACGAGACGGTCGGCCGAGCCGGCGCCGTCGGCGGCGACGACCACCCGATACCCGTCGGCCAGCATGTCGCGGAGCTGGCGGGTGAGCCCGTCGCCGTCACCGACGACCGGGTTCCATCCCGACGCCGACACCGTGGTCACGTCCGGGCCCTCGGGGGCGTTGGTGAGCGTCCAGACGGGTGCGGTGGTGCGCACGAGCAGGCGGTCGAACCCGACGTGGAGCTCGGGGAACCCCTCACCGCCGTCGTCGGCCCCCCACGTACGGGCCAGCGTGCGGGCGAGGTCCTCCTCCTCGGCGAGGATGTCGGATGCGCGGTCGCGCATCCGCCGGGGCTCGACCAGGAGCACCTGGGCGTCGGCGTCGACGAGGTCGAACAGGACCGTCGGGCCGTCGTCGCCGTCGTCGACGAGCCACGGGAGCCAGGACTCCATCCCGTCGAAGATCTGCCCCTCGACAAGGCGCTCCCACTGCTCGCGCCCCCAGGGCTGGCTCGCCACCAGGGCCTCGGCACGCGCCCGCACCTCGTCGGTCGGCACGAGCTCACGGCAGCCGAACAGCTCGACCTCGGCAAGATCGACGGTGGCGCGCTGGTCGGCCGGGGAGAACTCGGTGAGTCGGTCGACCTCGTCGCCCCACATGTCGATCCGCACCGGCGCGTCGGCGGTGCTGGGATAGACGTCGACGATCGATCCCCGCACGGCCAGCTCCCCGCGGTGCTCGACCTGGAACTCGCGGCGGTAGCCGAGCGCGACCAGGTGCTCGACGAGCTCGGAGGGATCGAGCACCTCGCCCCTCCCGATCACGAGCGGTTCGGCGTCGGCGACGTGAGGGCCGAGGCGCTGCACGAGCGCGCGGATCGGGGCCACCACCACCCGAGGGGCACGCTGGGGGTCGCGCAGGCGCCAGAGCGTGCGCAGGCGACGACCCATCGTCTCGACCCCCGGGCTCACCCGCTCGAAGGGGAGGGTCTCCCACGCCGGGAAGAGGTCGACGTCATCGGGCCCGAGGAACGCGGCGAGATCGTGGACCAGGCGCTCGGCCTCCCCCGTGGTCGGCACCGCCACGACGAGGGGCCGGCGACCCGACCGTCGCACCAGGCCCGCCACGGTGATGGCCCGTGCCGGCTCGGGGACCGCCACCACGGCGTCACGGCGACCGAGGACGGCGGTGAGGCCGGGCTCGTCGGCCAGGAGCGCGGGGAGGTCGGAGAGGGGCACGGGACCGTCGAGGCTACCGGCGCGTCCCGCACCGCCCGCCGGCGCCGCCACGCCGCACGAGCCCATACCGGAAAACCCTTTCAGGACTTGCCGAAAGCACGTCAGGATACGGGCGCGACGGTGATTGCGTCCGCCCCGTCCATGGGTGTCAACTGACGCACGTATGGCCGCACCCACGCACGCCCGGACCGACTCCGGACCGCTCCCCCTCCCCCCTTCGACAGGCGTCCAGCTCCCCGAGAGCCGGCGCTATCGCCTCAAGAACCGGGTCCTCGGACGCCCGCTGACCACCGACCAGCTCCAGCACGAGCGGCTCGGGAAGCCCACGGCGCTGGCCGTCTTCGCCAGCGACAACCTCTCATCCGCGGCGTACGCCACCGAGGAGATCCTCCACACGCTGCTCGTGGTGGGTGGCATCGGCCTCGTCGCCTTCGACTACGTCATGCCGATCACCATCGCCATGATCGCGGTGCTCGCCATCCTCATCCTGAGCTATCGACAGACGATCAAGGCCTACCCGTCGGCGGGGGGGGCCTACATCGTCACCAAGGACAACCTCGGGGTGATCCCTGCGCAGGTCGCCGGCGTCGCGCTCCTCACGGACTACATCCTCGTGGTCGCGGTCTCGGTGTCGGCCGGGGTGTCGGCGCTCTACTCGGTGTTCGGCGAGCTGTACCCGTACCGGGTCCCCATCGCCCTCGCGTTCATCGCCATCATCGCGCTCGGCAACCTCCGCGGAGTGCGCGAGTCGGGCCGGCTGTTCGCCGTGCCCACCTACAGCTTCGTCGTCGCGATGGCCCTGCTCATCGGCTACGGGATCTACAAGGCGACCGTCGGCGGTGGTCTCGAACCCGTCGAGCTCGAAGGCGAGCAACTCGCCGAGGCCCAGGGTGTCCAGGTGGTCGGCTGGATCCTGCTCCTGCGCGCCTTCGCCTCCGGCGGGGCGGCGGTCACCGGTGTCGAGGCCATCTCCAACGGGGTGCCCGCCTTCCGCGAGCCGAGCTGGCGCAACGCCAACATCACCCTCGTCGTCATGGGCTCGATGCTCGGCGCGATGTTCCTCGGCATCTCCTGGTTGGCCTCCCAGATGGAGACCGTCCCGGTGCAGGGAAAGACGGTGCTCGCCCAGTTGGGCCAGGCCATCTACGGCGACAGCGGGGCGGGCACGGTGATGTTCGTCTTCACCCAGATCGCCACGATGCTCATCCTGGTGCTCGCCGCCAACACGGGCTTCGCCGACTTCCCCCGCCTGGCGAGCTTCCAGGCCGAAGACTCGTTCATGCCCCGCCAGCTCATCAAGCGGGGCCACCGCCTCGTGTTCTCGAACGGCATCATCGCGCTGGCCGTCACCGCCGGAGTGCTGGTGATCATCGCCCAGGCCGACGTCACCAGGCTCATCCCGCTCTACGCCATCGGGGTGTTCCTCAGCTTCACGCTGTCCCAGACCGGCATGGCCAGACGACACCTGCGCCTGCGGGAACCGCACTGGCGGAAGGGGCTGGCGATCAACGGGACCGGCGCGTTCGTCACGGGCGTCGTCACCATCGTCATCGCGGCCGCCAAGTTCACGGGGGGCGCGTGGGTGATCCTCCTGCTCATCCCCGTCTTCGTGTTCGTGGTCGTCCGCCTCAACCGCCAGTACGAGGCGGAGCGTAGCGAGCTCTACGACGACGCCCGGGAGGCGGTCGAGGCACCCATCCTCCGCCAGCACTCCGTCGTGGTGCTCGTGGACCGACTCGACAAGACCGCCGCCCGGGCCATCCAGTACGCCCGGGCCCTGACCCCCGACGACCTGCGGGCCGTCCACATCGCCGTCGACGAGCAGCACGCCGCCGAGCTGGCCGCCGACTGGACCCGCCTCCCCCTCGAGCGGCTCCCCCTCGAGGTGCGCGAGTGCCCCGACCGGCGCATCACCCGCACGGTGCTCGAGCTGGTGTCCGAGCTGGCCGGCGACGGACAGACCGAGGTCACGGTCCTCATCCCCCGACGCGAGTACCGCTCGGCCTGGCATCGACTGCTCCACGACCGGACCGCCGACAGCATCGCCAAGGCGCTCGGCGACGTTCCGCACGCCAACGTCACGTTCGTCCCCTACCACCTCACCCACACGGCCAAGGGCCAACACGTCCAGAGGGTCCCCCACGGCACGCTGTCGGGCACGGTCGGCATCGGCGAGCACCACCGTCACGGCCACGACGACGAACGTGAGCCCGCCGAGGGCGCCCCGGGCGCAGGAGGTCGATGACCGGTGGCGCTGTTCCGCCGCCGCGAGCGCGAAGCCGAGGCCCGTCGCCTCGCGGCCACGAAGGCCGCCTACGAGGAGCTCGGTCAGGTCGCTCTCAGAGGGGTCGAGCCCATCGGCGGCGTCCGGTGGCGGCAGCACGTCAAGGTGGCCGGCCGGGTGCGGGCGATGCGGGTCCAGCCCTGGGCCGAGGTGGCCAGCCTGGAGCTGACCATCGCCGACCGAACCGGAGGCCTGACCGTGGTGTTCCTCGGGCGACGACAGATCGCCGGTGTCCGTCTGGGGGCCCGGATCGTGGCCGAAGGGAGGGTGACCGCCATCCGAGGTCAGCTCGCCATCATGAACCCCGAGTACCAACTCCTCCCGGTCGAGGTCGACCTCCCCGCCTGGACCGAGGACAACCCCGGACGCTCGGCCGCGCCCACCCACTCCGACTGACGAGCCGACGGGCCGCACCGCATCCCCCACCGGCCGGCGGCATGGCGAGACGTGCCTCGACACCGGGGGGGAGGGCACCACCGTCGATCACGTGGTGCGGGCGTTCACCGAGCTCATCGCCGCGTCCACCCCGTCGGCCAGGATCGCCTCGACGGCGTCGGCGGCCTCCTCGACGGCCACGTCGAGCTCGGCCCGTTCGGCCTTGCCGAGGCGGCGCAGGACGTGGTCGGCGCCCTGCTCCTTCGTCGGCGGCTTACCGACGCCGATCCGGATCCGCACGAAGTCCGCGGTGTGCAGGTGGGCCTTGATGGAGCGCAGGCCGTTGTGGCCGGCCAGCCCGCCGCCCGACTTGACCTTCACCCGGCCGAGCGGGAGGTCGAGCTCGTCGTGCACCACGACGAGGTGCGCCGGATCGTCGATGCCGTAGCGGCGCACCAGCGGGGCCACGGCCTCGCCGGACAGGTTCATGTAGGTGGACGGCTCGGCCAGGGCGACACGGGCCCCGTCGATGCGGACCTCGCCGACCAGGGAGCGCTCCCGGCCCGGTTTGAGGGTGGCGCCGTGGCGCCGGGCCAACAGGTCGACCACCTCGAACCCCACGTTGTGTCGGGACCCGGCGTACTCGCGACCCGGATTGCCGAGCCCGACCACGAGCAGGTCGGCGGGGGTCCCCCGGCGAGGCGCCTGGCCGCGCCGGGACCCGAACGCCATCAGTCCTCGGCGCCGCCCTCGGCCGCCTCGTCGCCCTCGCCGCCGGCCTCTTCGCCCTCGGGGGTGTCGAGGTCGAGACCGTGGTCGGACAGGACGGTGAAGCGGGTACCGACCCCGACCACCACCGGAGCGTCGAGGGGCACGTCGGTGGTGACGCCCTCGGGGAGCTCGATGTCGCCGACGGTGATGACCCCGCCGATCGTGAGCTCGTCGACGTTGGTCTCGAACTGGGTGGGGATGTCGGCGGGCTTGGCGTTCACCGTCAGCGTCTTCATCTGCTGGTCGACGATGCCCCTGCGGTCCTCGACGTCCTTGGCGAAGCCGTTGACGACGACCGGCACGTCGACCGACACCGGTGAGTTCCGGTCGAGGCGGAGGAAGTCGACGTGGATGACGTTGCGGCGCACCGGGTGACGCTGCATGTCCTTCACCAGCGTGAGCTCGGTCTCGCCGTCGACCTCGAGGTCGATCAGCGCGTTGAGCCCGGCCTCGGTGCTCAGCACCCGGCGCAGGTCCGACCACTCGACGGCCACCGGGACGGCGTCACGGCCCAGGCCGTAGACGACGCCGGGCACCATGCCGGTCTCGCGCAGCCGGCCGGAGGATCGCGAGCCGGTGATGCGACCGGTGGTGGCGGTGAGGGCGGTTTCCATGACGGGGGAGCTCCTGGGAAGACGGGCGCGGCCGGGAGAATGGGCTGAAGCCGACGGGACAGCCTACCGGTCGGCCCCCGGATCGGGAAATCCCCCACCCCGGCCCCGGGGCGCTACGCCTGGTTGTGGCCGCCGAAGATCTCGCTGACCGACGTGTCCTCGAACACGGCGTCGATGGCATCGGCGAGCACCCCCGCCACCGACAGGACCTCGATCTGGTCGAGCTGCTTCTCGGGGGGCAACGGCACCGTGTTGGTGACGATGACACGGGACAGCACCGAGTTCTTGATGCGGTCGATCGCGGGACCGGAGAGCACGGCGTGGGTGCAGGCGGCGTGCACCTCGTCGGCGCCGTGCTCCTTGAGCTGCTCCGCGGCGGCCACGATCGTGCCGCCCGTGTCGATCATGTCGTCGATGAGCACGCACGTGCGCCCCTCGACCTCGCCGACGACGTCGCGGGCCTCGACGGCGTTCTTCTGCCCCTTCACGCGGCGCTTGTGGACGATGGCCAGGTCGGCGTGCAGGGCGTTGGCGTAGCGCTCGGCCACCTTCACCCGCCCGGCGTCGGGGGACACCACCACCAGGTCGTCACCGAGCTGCTTCATGTGCTCGACCAGCACCGGCATCGCCGTCAGGTGGTCGACCGGGCCGTCGAAGAAGCCCTGGATCTGCCCGGAGTGCAGATCGACGCTGATCAGGCGCTTGGCACCGGCGACCTTGAACATGTTGGCCACCAGCTTGGCGGTGATCGGCTCACGACCCTCGGACTTGCGGTCCTGGCGGGCGTAGCCGTAGAAGGGCGCCACTGCGGTGATGCGCTTCGCCGACGCCCGCTTGGCGGCGTCGACCATGATCAGCTGCTCCATCAGCGCGTCGTTGACCGACATCCCCTCGGCGCCCGTGTGGCTCTGCATGATGAAGACGTCCGAGCCCCGCACCGACTCCCCGAAGCGGCAGTGCAGCTCCCCGTTGGCGAACTGGCCGAGGTTGGCGTGGCCGAGGGTGATCCCGAGCCGTTCGGCGATCTCCTCGGCGAGGGCGAGGTTGGCCCGCCCCGAGACGAGGTGGAGACGCTTCTTGGTGACCAGCTCCATGGACATCCCCTGGCGTGTCGGAGACGGGCGGGACTACTCGGCCCGGTCGGCCGGACCCGCAGTGTAGAACGCGCCGGTCCGCGCACCGTCGGGGACCCGGCTCCCCGGCTCGAGCGACGCGAACGGTCCGACCACGGCGGCGCTGCCCACGTCGGCGTCGCGGCCCACGGTGTGCTCGACGACCGACCCGGCGCCCACCACGCAATCGACCAGCCTCGTGTTGGGGCCGATCTCGGCGCCCGAGCCGATGCGGCACCGACCCTGGAGCATCGTGCCGGGGAACAGGGTCACGTCCGGGGCGAGCTCGACGGTGGCGTCCACCGACGTCCGGGAGGGGTCGACCATCGTGACGCCGCGTCGCATCCAGGCCTCGTTCGTCCGACGCCGCAGCTCGGCCTCGGCCACGGCGAGCTGCAGTCGGTCGTTCACGCCCTGGGTGTCGGCGGGGTCGGCGACGGCGAGGGCGGCGACCGTGTACCCGGCCGCGGCGAGCACCTCCACCACGTCGGTCAGGTAGTACTCGCCCTGTGCGTTCTCGGGGCTGAGACGGCGCAGCGCCGGGGCCAGGACGCTGGCCCGGAAGCAGTAGATCGACGTGTTGACCTCGTCGATGGCCAGTTCGGCCTCGGTGGCGTCGGCCTGCTCGACGATGCGGTCGACGCGCTCGTCGCGTCCGCGGACCACCCGCCCGTAGCCGGTCGGGTCGGCGACGTGGGCGGTCAGCACCGTGCAGGCCGCATCGGCGGCCCGGTGAGCGGCGACGAGGGCGGCGAGGGAGTCCGGCCGCAGCAGCGGCGTGTCACCCGGCAGCACCAGCAGGTCGGCGTCGGCGTCGTCGAGGTCCTCGGCGGGGAACGCCGTGAGCCCAACGCTGACGGCGTCGCCGGTGCCGCGCTGGACGTGCTGCTCGACGAACTCGAGCGGGAGGTGGGGCGCCTCGTCGACCAGCTTCTTCGTGACCCGCTCCGCCCCGTGGCCGACGACCACGACGGCGCGACGCACGTCGCACAGCTCGAGGGCGTCGAGGACGTAGAGCACCATGGCCCGGCCGCAGAGCAGGTGGAGCGGCTTCGGCCGGGACGAACGCATCCGCGTCCCCTCTCCGGCGGCGAGGACGACGGCGGACAGGGTTCGCTCCATCGCCCCTTTCTACTGCGGCGCCGGGGGCCCCGGAGACCCGCGGTGGTACCGTCGGCGCAATCCTTCGGGGGTGGTGTAATTGGCAACACGCCAGGTTTTGGTCCTGGTCTTCGGGGTTCGAGTCCCTGCCCCCGAGCCCGCCTCCCGACCGCCGGCGCCGGCAGCACCCCGCCGGCCGGCGACGCTTTCGCACGACGGGGGCCTCGCCCGATAGGGTCATCGCCCTCATGGGTTCCCTGATCAAGAAGCGGCGCAAGCGGATGCGCAAGAAGAAGCATCGCAAGATGCTCAAGCGCACCCGTTTCCAGCGTCGCGCCGCCGGCAAGTAGTCCCCCGTCCGCGGGGCGCTCGCCCACCAGCCACGTCCACCCCTCCCCCACCCGGCCGCTGACGCCGGGTGGGTTCGCGTGCGGGCGGGGACATCACCGTCCCGAGCGTCCCGCCCGAGTGCGGCACCGCCTCAGGCGGGAACGGTCCGGGCGACGATGCGGCCGTCGCCGGGGAACGCCCCGTCCACGAACCACGTGGAACCCGAGCCGGCGAGCCGCGGCCGGAGGCCGGTGGCGTCGCCGAGGCGGTCGCGCCACTCAGCGAGACGGGGCTCGACGACCAACGCGGCGGGTTCGAGGTCGTTGCCGTGGTCGCCGACGGGGCCGCCGAGGTCGTCCCAGGCCCGGTACACGGCGGGGGTGGAGCACCCGAACGGCGGGGTGAGCAACGTCAGCGTGCGCGCCTCGAACGGGAGCGGCTCGACGATCTCGCCGATGCCGGTGACCCGGGCCCGGCCCCCGACGAGGCAGAAGGCGATGTCCGCGCCGAGCGCCGCCGCCGCCACGAGGTCGGTGTGCCCCGCCCAGCGCAGCACCGCGGCGGCGTCCGCCGAGCCGCCGCCGAGGCCGGCCCCGGCGGGGATGCGCTTGGTGACCACGACGTGGGCCCGGCGACCGGCGAGGACCAGCGCCCTCCGCACCAGGTTGTCGTCGCCCGCGCCGACGTCGTGGGCCAGGCCGGTGTGGGCGTCGAGCAGCTCCAGGCCGTCGCCGGACGGGTCGATCCGCAACGTGTCGGCGAGGTCGAGGGTCACCATCTCGGCGTCGATGAGGTGGTAGCCGTCGTCGCGCAGGCCGGTCATCCGCAGGGTGAGGGTGAGCTTCGCCGGCGCGGTGACGGTGGTCGGGGCGCTCATCGCGTCACCCTGGCACAGGTCCGGCCACGACGGCGTCGGTGAGCGCCCCCCACGCCTCGATGCCGAGCTCCTCCGGACGCGACTCGGGGGCGATGCCGGCCCGGGCGAACTGCGCGGGCGAGACCCGGTCGGCGAGCGAGCGCCGGAGCATCTTGCGCCGCTGGCCGAACGCCTGGCGGACCAGGGAGAACAGCACCTCCCGGTCGCTGTCGACCGCGGGGACGGGGCGACGACGGATGCGCACGAGGACCGACTCGACCTTCGGCGGCGGGAGGAACACGGTCGCCGGCACCCGGGCCACGACCTCGGCCGTCGCCCACAGGGACAGCTTCACCGACGGGATGCCGTAGGTGCGGGTCCCCGGTGGGGCCGCCAACCGCTCACCGACCTCGCGCTGGACCATGACGACCATCGGGTCGACGGCAGGCACCTCGTCGAGGAGGTGCAGCACGACGGTGGTGGCCACGTTGTAGGGCAGGTTGGCGACCAGCGCCCAACGCGGGTGCCCCGCCAGCACCTCGCCCCAGTCCACCTCCAGCGCGTCGCCGCGGACCACCCGCACCCCGAGCGGGCCGACGACCTCCGTGAGCGGCGCGATGAGGTGGCGGTCGAGCTCGACCGCCACGACCTCCGCCCCCGCTTCGGCCAGCGCGGTCGTGAGCGAGCCCACGCCGGGCCCGATCTCGACGACCGGGTCGCCGGGGTGCACCTCGGCGACGCGGACGATGCGGCGCACCGTGTTGGGATCGACCACGAAGTTCTGCCCGAGCGCCCGGCTCGGCGCCAGACCGTGGCGGTCGAGGAGCTCGACCACCTGCGAGCGCGTGAGGGTCACGTCACCACGACCCGGCCCCGCGGAGCAGGTGTCGGCCTGGCGAGAGTGCGCGGCCCGCTCAGCGCAGGCCGAGCTTGCGAGAGCACGCCGGCCAGGCCCCCCAGCCCTGCGTGGCCCGGACCCGCTCGCCGACGACGATCTGCTGCTCCCGGGAGGCCTGGTAGGCGTACGGAGCGAAGGCCCCGCCGCCGTGGCGGTTCCAGGTGTCGGGGTGGAACTGGAGGCCGCCGGAGTAGCCGTTGCCACTGTTCATGGCCCAGTTGCCGCCGCTCTCGCACTGCGCGAGGCGGTCCCAGTCGCTGCCGGCGCTCACCGTCGGCGCCGGGGGGGGCGGCGGGGGCGGAGGAGGAGGGGGCGGTGGCGGAGGCGGCGGCGCGGCGGTCGTGGTCGTCGTGCGGGGGGCGGCGGTCGTGGTCGGCGCCGCCGTGGTGGTCGGGGCCTCGGTCGTGGTGGGCTCCTCGACCGGAGCGACGGTCGGCTCCACCGTGGTGGGGACGGTCGTGGAGGGCGCCCGGGCGGCGATGAGGCTCGGGTCGCCACCGTCGGTGCTCACCATCGCCGCGTCGGACGACCCTGCCCCTCGGTCGAGGAGCTGGAGTCCGAGGAGCGGCAGGCAGACGACCGTCACCACGAGGGCGACGATCAGGCGACGCTGCGACGGAGCGGTGGAACCGTTCAGGGCGGTGATCCCTTGGTGCGACGACAGGACGGGGTCCACGGCGTGGCCGCGCCGGACGCAGCGCGTCCGTCGTCAACTCCGCCCGGAGCCAGGTGTCGACCCTAAACAGATCGCAACACAACCGCAACTTTCGTCATGTGACGTCGGGCACCCGCTCAGACCAGGCGGTACACCCGCTCGGCGTTCGCCCAGGTCGTCGCGGCCACGGCGGCGGGGTCGTCACCGCGGGCGGCGGCCACCGCCGCCCCCACCACCGGGACCAGGGCGGGGGCGTTGCGGCGACCGCGGTGAGGTACCGGGGCCAGGTAGGGCGCATCGGTCTCCACGAGCAGCCGGTCGGCAGGGCACGACACCGCCGCCTCGCGCACCTCCGCGGCGCTGGGGAAGGTGACGATGCCGCTGAACGAGAGGTGGGCGCCGACGTCGAGGAACCGCCTCGCCTCCTCCGGGCCGCCGCTGAAGCAGTGGATGACGGTGCGCTCGGGCACACCCTCCGCGACCAGGATCGAGAGGGTGTCGTCCCAGGCCTCGCGGGTGTGGACCACCAGCGCCAGGTCGTGACGGTGCGCCCAGGCCACCTGGGCGGCGAAGACCTCGCGTTGGACGGCTCGGGGCGAGTGGTCGTAGTGGTAGTCGAGCCCGCACTCGCCGACGGCCACGACCTCCGGCTCGTCGAGGAGGTCCTCGATGCCGTCGAGGCCGGCGGTGGCGTCGTGGGGGTGGAGACCGGCCGTCGCCCACACCCCCTCGACGGTCCTGGCCGTCTCGAGCGCGCGCCGGGAGCTGGCGAGGTCGGTGCCCACGTCGACGAGCCGCAGCACGCCGGCGGCGCGGGCATCGGCCACGGCTGCGGAGGCATCCCCGTCGTGGTCGAGATGGCAGTGGTCGTCGGTCCAGCGCAGCGGCGCGTCCACGACGACTACCCCACCGTGTCGGAGGCCGGTGGGACGAGTCGGGGGAACAGACCCTCGCCCTTGACGACCGTCGACCCGCCCGGGTAGCCGCCCCACGCCGCGGCGGCCGGCAGACGCTCGTCGTCCGGGCGACCGTCGAGGCCGATCCGGGTCCAGATCTCCGCGCACGCATCCGGGATGGCGGGGCTGGCGAGGACGGCCACGATGCGCAGCACCTCGAGCACGTCGCCCATGACGGCGTCGACCTCGGGGCCGGGGTCCATCTTCCACGGCTCGTGCGCCTCGAGATGGGCGTTGGCCGCCGCCACGAGGCGCCATGTGGCCTCGAGGGCGAGACTCGGCGTGATGCCCGCCCATCCCCGCACCGTGGCCGCGTAGGCGTCGGCCGCCACCGCCGCCAACGGCGACCCGGGTGACGGCGCCGGACCCACCCCTGCGCACTTCTTCGCGACGACGGTCGCCACCCGGGCGAGGAGGTTCCCGAGGTTGTTGGCCAGGTCGGTGTTGTACCGGGTGACCATCTGCTCGTACGAGAAGTCGCCGTCGGGGCCGAAGGGCGTGTCGCGCAGGAAGTGGTACCGGAAGCCGTCGACGCCGAAGTCCCCGACGAGATCGGCGGGGAAGATCTGGTTGAGTCGGGTCTTCGACATCTTCTCGCCCCCCACGAGCAGGAACCCGTGCACGGCGATCCGCTTCGGTGGCTCGATGCCCGCCGCCAGGCACATCGCCGGCCAGTACACGCAGTGGAAGCGCAGGATGTCCTTGCCGATCAGGTGGTGCACCTCGGGCCACCACTCGGCGAAGCCCGCCGGGTCGGCCCCGTAGCCCACCGCAGTGGCGTAGTTGATGAGGGCGTCGTACCAGACGTAGAAGACATGGCCCTCGTCCCAGGGGACCGGGACCCCCCAGTCGATCGAGGTGCGGGAGATCGACACGTCCTCGAGGCCCTGGCGGATGAGGCCCAGCGCCTCGTTGCGCTTGCCCTCCGGCTGCACCGCGCCCGGGTTGGCCTCGTACCAGTCGAGCAGCGGCTGCGCGAACTCCGACAGCCGGAAGAACCAGTTGTCCTCCTCGAGCCACTCGACCGGTCGACCGTGGATGGGGCAGTTGCCGTCGAGCAGATCGGCCTCGGTGTAGTAGGCCTCGCAGGCCACGCAGTATCGGCCCGCGTAGGTGTCCTTGCGGATCCACCCGTTGTCGTGGATCGCCTGCATGAACGCCTGCACCGACGCGGTGTGGCGGGGCTCGGTGGTCCGGATGAAGTCGTCGTTGGAGATCCCGAGGAGCTCCCACGCTTCGCGGAACCGTGCGCTCGTCCTGTCCGCCTGCTCCTGCGGGCTGATGCCGTTGGCCTCGGCGGCCCGCTGGACCTTGAGGCCGTGCTCGTCGGTGCCGGTGAGGAAGCGGACCTCCTCACCGAGGAGGCGGTGCCAACGGGCGAGCGCGTCGGCGGTGACCGTCGTGTAGGCGTGGCCGATGTGGGGGACGTCGTTGACGTAGTAGATCGGCGTGGTCACGTAGAAGCGGTCGGGCACGCCGGTCAGGCTACGGGGCGCCGGCACGGCACCGAACCCGACTCGACCCGACCCCTAGAGTGACGACCCATCCGCGCCGGTCCCCGGACCGTCCAACGGATCCGAGAACCCGAGGAGCCCGTGGCGCACCCCCACCCACCCACCCGATCCGCCGACCCGGCCGAGCCGGCGACCACGCCGTGAACCTGCTCGTCCTGCTCGTCGTGTCGGTCCCGGTGGTGCTGGCCCTGGCCGTGCTCGCCAGCCGCGTCCTCGGGGTCCGCATCGGCGTCGTCGCCTCACTGTTCGCCGCCACCACCGGGTGGATCGGCGGCGTGCTCCTCGCCAACGCCGTCGACACGACGAGCGACGGGTGGCGCGTGGCCATCGCCGTCGTCACCGGCCTGCTCGCCACGCTCGCCGTCGCGGTCGTCATCGAGCTCGTGGTCGGCCCCACCGACAGCCCCCGCCGACGCATCTCCGTGTCGGCGGCGCTCCATCCCGTCGACACCGCCCGCCGCCAGCTCGATCCACTGCGGCGGGGCCGCCAGGTGGCTCGCATCGCCCGTAGCAACGGCATCCTGCGGTTCCGCTACGCAGGCGCCTCGGGGATCGACGACCCCGCGTTCGGCGAGGGCCTGCGCGACACGCTCCAGGAGTGCGGGGGGATCCTGGTCAAGTTCGGACAGATCGCCAGCACCCGCACCGACGCCCTCCCGCCGACCGTCACCGGCCCGCTCGCCGACCTCCAGTCCGACGTGCGCCCTGCGACCGCCGACGTGGTGCGCCCCGAGCTCGAGGCCGGCCTCGGTCGACCGGTCGAGGAGGTGTTCGCCGAGTTCGACTGGGAGCCGCTGGCGGCGGCCTCGATCGGGCAGACCTACCGGGCGCGACTCCTCGACGGCCGACCGGTGATCGTGAAGTGCCGTCGACCGGGGATCGAGGAGCTCGTGCGCCGTGACGGCCAGGCGCTCATGACCCTCGCCTCGTTGCTCGACACCGGCAGGGGCGGCGCGGGCCGGTTCACCATCCTCGCCGGTGAGCTGGTCCGCAACGTCGAGGCGGAGGTCGACTACCGGCGGGAGGCGGCCAACGCCGAGGCGATCGCCGCCAACCGCGGCGGCGACGGGATCGACATCCCGGTGATCCACCGAGAGCTGTGCTCGGCCGGGGTGCTGGTGATGGACGTGGCCGACGGGGTGTCGGTCGGCACGCCCGGGGCCGTCGAGCGCTGCGCCCGACCGGCTCCGGAGCTGGCCAACACGCTGCTGGCGTCGTTCCTCGGCCAGATCCTGCAGGACGGGCTCTACCACGCCGACCCCCATCCGGGGAACGTGCTCGTGACACCGGCGGGCCGCCTGGGCCTGATCGACTTCGGCTCGGTCGGCCACCTCGACCCCCGCGTCCTCACGGGCCTCCAGCTCCTGGCCCTCGGCTCCACGCTGCGTGATCCGACGATCGTCGTGAAGGGGCTCGTCCGGGTGGCACCGACGCCCACGAGCGTCGACCGCAGCGCCCTCGAGGCCGACGTGAGCCGCATCCTCGGCGAGGAGCTGACCGGCGGAGGGATCGACGCCGCCATGTTGCGCCAGGTCTTCGCGGTCATGGACAAGCACGGGATCCACGTCCCGCAGGCGTTCGTGGTGCTGTCCCGGTCGCTGTTCTCGCTCGAGGGGACGCTGCACCTCATCGACCCGAACTTCGACTTCGGGTCGGCCGCCACGTCGATCGTGGCCGGCTGGTACGGCGGGCCGGAGGCGCTCGACGACGAGGCCATGCTCAAGCGGGAGCTGCTCCGGGCGGTGGTGCTGCTCCGTGACCTGCCGACGCAGGTCGACCAGACCGCCGGCGCGCTCCTGGCCGGCCAGCTGAAGGTGCAGACCTCGCGCTACGGCGGCGACGACACCGCGGTGGTGGGCGCCTGGTTCGACCGAGCCACCATCGTCGTGGTGGCGGTCGGGACCCTGCTGAGCGGTTCGCTGCTGATGCTCGGCGCCGCCATCGAGGACGACACCGAGCTCCAGGGCCTCCTCACCGGGCTGGGGCTGTTCTCGCTGCTCACCGGGTCGGTGCTGGCCATGCGCGCCCTCGCCCGGGCACTCTCCCCCCGACGGCGCTGAGTCGCCGGCCGTCCGGCGGCCGCGGACGTCAGTCGTCAGCAGGGCGCGAACCGGTGGGGGCGACCCCCTCCACCCGCTCGAGGACGCGCAGCACGCCGACCAGCGCCGCCGCGAGGTCCCGGGCGGCCTCCTCGTCGGTCGATGCCAACGGTTCGGCGAACCCGGCGACCAGGCCGGCGAGCAGTTCCCGGGCGAGTCGCCGCCCCGAGTCGGTGAGCACGATGTCGACCCGGCGGGCGTCGCCCGACGAGGCGCGCCGCGCCACCAGACCCCGACGCTCCAGGCGGTTGACCGTCTTGGTCATCCCGCTCGTGGTCTGCACCACGCTCCGGGAGAGCTCGCTGGGGCTCTGACCTCGTCCGGGCGCCGTCAACAACAGGCTCGACAGGACCGAGAACTCCGAGCGCTCGAGCCCGGAGGGGCGCAGGAGGTCCTGGAGCCCGCGCTCGACGAGACGGCCGAAGCGCATGGCCCGCAGCGCCAGTGCCGCCGATCCGATCTGCTCCGGGGCGACGTGACCGGCGAGGCCCTGCTCGAGGAGCCCCGCTCCTGTGGGCGCCGGACCCAGGGGAGCGCCGGCCGCTCCACCATCCGCCGGACCGTCACCCACGGCACCCATGGCCCCCACCTCGCTCGTCGACGGCGGGACCTTACGTCCCAGGACGCACCCCGGTCGCCGCGACCTACTTCAGGCGGAGGTCAGCGACACGGGCGAGCGCCCCGTCGACGTCACCCGTCGACGGCGGGGACGCCGCCAGCGCCCTGCGCACCGAGGCCCGGTCCGGCTCCGGAGCGTCGGCCGGCGCACCGGGTGCCGGGGGCGCGTCACCGGCGGGCGCGAGCGCCACGACGGCATCGAGCCCCCGCTCGGTGCGCAGGCGGTCGACGTGCTGCAGCGTGCGCTCGAGCTGGTTGGTGCGGGTGCCGGCGAGATGGTCGTAGGTCTTCGACACGGTGGCCAGCTGGCTGCCGAGCTTGGCGAAGGCCTCGGCGTACCTGGTCCACTCCTTCTCGAACGACGCCAGGCACGCGAGGATCTCGTCGCTGGTGCGCTCGAGCCGGAACTGCTCGACGGCCTGACGGACCACGGCGAGCACCGCGAAGAGCGTGGACGGGGAGCAGATGACCACCTTCTGGCCGATGGCGTGGTCGATCAGGTTCGGGTCGCGCTCGAGCACGAACCCGAAGACGGCCTCGTTCGGGATGAACAACAGGACGTGGTCGACGGTGCGCTCGGCGTCGATGTAGGAGCGGGTGGTGATCTCCTTGATGCGGGCCTTCACATCGACCATGAAGCGGGCCTCGAACGCCTCGCGGTCGGCATCCGTGGACGCCTCCAGCGCCCGCAGGTAGTTGTCGAACGGGAACTTCACGTCCATGTGCAGGTCGCGGCCCCCGGGGAGCGGGAAGGTGAG
Organism: Acidimicrobiales bacterium; assembly: GCA_025455885.1. Classification (NCBI taxonomy): domain Bacteria; kingdom Bacillati; phylum Actinomycetota; class Acidimicrobiia; order Acidimicrobiales; species Acidimicrobiales bacterium. The sequence continues at coordinate 66,113 of JALOLR010000010.1, read as the reverse complement.
GTCGGGGATGGTGCCGCCGGCGACCGCGGTCTGGCGGCGGTAGTTGACGCCCTCCACGAAGCCCGCGGCGCGCAGCACGTCCTCCGCCATGCGCTCGCCCCACTGGCCCCGTGCCTTGGTGCTGGCCAACGCCTGGCGGAGGGCGTCGGTGGTGCCGGCGAGGTGGGTCGTGGACCGCACGGCGTCGGCCAGGCCCTGCTCGAGGCGGCCCTGCTGCTCGGCGCTCTCGAGGCGGAGCTCGCCGACGAGGCGCGCCATCGCATCGAGCTGGCGGCGGGTCTCGCGCAGCTCGTCGCCCACGGCGCGGCGTTCGTCGTCGAGCGCCGCGCCGATGGCCTCCTGGCGCTCGCGCAGCGCCTGGTCGGCGGCCGCCGACCGGCTGCCCAGCTGCTCGCCGGCGACGTCGACCACGGTGGCCACCGCCGCCTGCACGGTGGCGGCCTGCTCGTCACGCAGTGCCGCGACGGTGGCGGCCACCAGCGCGTCGGGCACGACGGTGGCGGGCGGGGATGCCCGACGGGTGAGGACGACGACCGCGACGGCCACGCTGACCAGGGCCACGAGGAGGGAGACGACGGCGAGGATCACCATGCGACGATTGTGCACAGGGGGTGTGACAGCGGTCGTGGACCCCGCCACAATGGCGGCGCCGATGACGCCCGACCCGACGCCTCCCCGCGACCCGGCCCCCGCGGATGCGGACCGGGACCGCGTCCGCCCCGCGCCCCCCACCGGGGCCGTCACCGCCACCGACGACACCACCGGCGGCGGGACCCACCGGGGCGCTCCACGGCACCCGGGCCACTGGTGGGCATGGGCGACCGGAGCGGTCGCCGTGGTGGTCGTGGCCCTGCTGGTCACCGGCGTCACGGGGCTGAGCGGACCGGGGGCGCTGCGCCGCCACCCGACCGCCACCCTCGAGCGCCTCGTGGACGCCGTGCACGCCGACGCCGGCGAGCTCCGCACGCCCGACGACTGCTGGCGCACCAGCTGGCGGGCCCAGCGCGATCGGGCGCCCGAAGGACCGACACGTCCGATCGCCGCCGTCGACCACCTCCGCAGCCGCGTCGTCGTGCGGGCGTACGCCGACCGCGTGGGCCGGATCGACCGCCGCACGACGGCCGAGATCGAGGCTCGTCTCGAGCGGATCGTCGCCGCCGACCCCGGCTTCGGGAGGGCGATGGTCGTCGTCGAGGCCTCCCCCGACGGCTGGTCGCCCCTGATGTCGTGTCCCCTCGTGATCCGGGGATGGGGATGAGCGCGACCTCCGCCGACCGACACGCTCCCGACCTGGTCGATCGGGGTTCACCCACCGTCCATTCGGTGCGGAGCTAACGTCCCCGCACCCGGTGCAGCATGGGAGCCGCACCCCCCAGGAGGTCGACGTGTCACCGATCCGCCGTTCACCCGCAGCCGCGCTCTTGGCCACCGTCCTCGCGCTGGCCCTGTTCGCAGCCGCGTGCTCCGACAGCGACTCGACCTCGTCGAGCGACACGGAGGCGCCGACGGCCACGACCGCCCCCGCCGACCCGGTCCGCATCCTCGTCACCAACGACGACGGCGTCGGCGCCCCCGGCATCGACGCGGTCGTCGAAGGGCTGCGCACCCTTCCCGGCGTCGAGGTCACCGTCGTCGCCCCCGCCACCAACCAGAGCGGCAGCGGGTCGAAGACCACCGGCGGCCCGCTCACCGGCACCCCCACCACCACCGCCAGCGGCTACGAGGCCATCTCGGTGGAGGGGTTCCCCGCCGACAGCATCGTCTGGGCGCTCGACCAGGGGGGCATCGACTTCACGCCCGACCTCGTGGTCTCGGGCATCAACAGCGGCCAGAACATCGGCGCCGCCACCGAGCTGTCGGGCACCGTCGGCGCCGCCCGCGCCGCGGTGCAGCGCGGCATCCCTGCGCTCGCCTCGAGCCAGGGGGCCCCGGCGGGCGCCGACGGAGGCGCCGACCTGAACGGCACCTTCGACTTCGCCACCGGGGTGGAGGAGGTGCTGGCCTGGGTGACCGCCAACCTCGACCAGCTCCAGACCACCACGGTGGCGAACCTCAACATCCCGACCTGTGCACAGGGCTCGGTCAAGGAGGTCACGGTGCTCCCCGTCAGCCCCGACCTGAGCATCACCGCCCAGGACTGCCTGTCCACCCTCACCGCTCCGATCGACGACGTGCAGGGATTCAACAACGGCTTCGTGACGCTCTCGGCGCTCTCCCCGCAGCCGGCCACCCCGCCCGCCGGCTGAGCGGCTCCGCCGGTCAGGTCGCCAGGGCCACCGCGTAGACGCGTCGCTTCGACACGCCCATCGCGTCGGCGACCTCGCTGACCGCGTCGCGGGTGCTCGCCCCCCGGGCCCGGGCGGCGGCCACCGCGGCGCGGAGGTCCTCGTCGGTGGCCGCCGGGGGCGAGGGCGCCCCGGCGAGCACCACCACGTACTCGCCGCGGGGTTCGACCTGCGCGCAGCGCTCCACCGCTCCCGCCAGCGATCCCCGCCAGACCTCCTCGTGGAGCTTGGTCAGCTCGCGGGCCAGCACCACCCGACGGGTGGGCCCGCACGCGTCGGCGAGGTCGGCGAGCGTCCGGGCGAGGCGGTGCGGGGCCTCGTAGAGCACCGCGGTGCGCGACTCGGCCGCCACGACGGCGAGACGCTCGGTGCGCCCGGAGCCCTTGCGGGGCAGGAACCCCTCGAACACGAACCGCCCCGTCGCCAGTCCGCTGACCACCAGCGCGGCCAGCGCCGCCGAGGGGCCCGGGACCACCTCGACGCGGTGCCCGGCGTCGCCCGCCGCGGCGACGAGCCGCTCGCCGGGATCGGAGATCCCCGGCGTCCCGGCGTCGCTGACCACCGCCACCCGGCGGCCTGCGTCGAGGGCGGCCAGCACCTCGCGGACCGCGGTGGGTTCCGTGTGGTCGTTGACGACGAGCAGTCTCGGAGCCCGCACCCCGATGTGGGCGAGCAGACGCCCGGTGCGCCGGGTGTCCTCGCAGGCCACGACGTCGGCGCGCCCGAGCTCCTCGACGGCCCTCGGGCTCAGGTCGGCGAGGTTGCCGATGGGGGTGGCGACGAGCACCAGCGTGCCGGTCACCGCACCTCCAGGGTGTCGCCGACCTTCAGGCCCCAGTGCTGCACGAGACCGGCCTCGCACTCGAGCACGGCGCGCGCCCGCCACACCACCGCGCCGAGCCGGTTGGGCCGCATCGTGGTGATCCGCAGGACCCTCAGACCCTTGTCGAGGTGGACCACGTCGATGGGGAAACGCATGCGGAAGGTGTGCACGGAGCGGGCGGGGCGCAAGAGGAGGGCGCCGTCGATCCCGTCACGGCCGAGCAGCCCCCGGGCCCGGTCACGGTGGGTCTCCGCGATCTCGAGCGTGGCCAGCACGCGGTCGTCGTGCACGAGCCACGCGCCCGTGACCGGCTCACCACCGCGTGTCGCCATGGCGGGGATCGTACGCGGACGACGCGGGAGCGAAGCCGTGGTGCGACGGCGAACCGCCGGCCCCGTGGCTACACGTTGAATCGGAACTCCATGACGTCGCCGTCCTCGGCCACGTACTCCTTGCCCTCCACGCGCAGCTTGCCCACGTCGCGGGCCTTCGACCAGCTCCCCAGCTCGAGCAGCTCGTCCCAGTGGATCACCTCGGCGCGGATGAAGCCCCGCTCGAAGTCGGTGTGGATGACCCCCGCGCACTGGGGCGCCTTCGACCCGGCGCGGAACGTCCACGCCCGGCTCTCCTTCTCGCCGGTGGTGAAGAAGGTGCGCAGACCGAGCATGCGATAGGCGGTGTGGAGGAACCGGGGCAACGCCCCTTCACCGAGGCCGAGGCCTTCGAGCATCTCGGCGCGCTCGTCGGCGTCGAGCTGGGCGGCCTCGGCCTCGAGCTGGACGCACATGCCGATCACCTCGCCGTGGCCGCCGAACTCCGCGAGCACCGGCGCCACCTTCTCGTCGATCACCTCGAGGTCGTCCTCTCCCACGTTGACGATGGCCAACACCGGCTTGTTGGTCAGAAGGAAATAGGAGCGCAGCAGTTCGCGGTCCTCGTCGTCGAGGTCGCTGCGGTACAGCGGGGTGCCCTCGGCGAGCACCTGGTAGGCACGGTCGAGGGCGGCGACCTCGTCGGCCACGTCCTTGTCGAACTTGGCCGCCTTGCGGCGCTTCTCCTTCTGGTTCTCGACCGTCTCGAGGTCGGCCAACGCGATCTCGGTCTCCACGATGCGCAGGTGCTCGAGCGGATCGGAGGGCCCGGGCACGTCGTCGTCGGCGAAGGCCCGCAGCACGAACACGATGGCGTCGGACTCGCGGATGTTGGCGAGGAACTTGTTGCCCAGGCCCTCCCCGGTGCTGGCCCCCTCGACCAGACCGCCGATGTCGACGAACTGCACGCTGGCCGGCACCACGTTCCTGGAGTTGCTCATCTCGGCCAGGCGGTCGAGGCGCGAGTCCGGCACCTTGGCCATCCCGACGTTGGGGTCCTTGGTCGCGAAGGCGTACGGCGCGGCCAACGCGCTCCCCCCGGAGAGCGCGTTGTACAGCGACGACTTGCCGGCGTTGGGGAGGCCGACGAACCCGAACTTCTCCACCGGCGCACCCTACCGGTCGGGCTCGCGCCTCCCGTCGGTCCGCCCGGGCCCGAAAAGGGGGTACACAGGGGGCGTGGACATCGACCTGCTGGGCATGGCTCCCCTGAGCGCCCCGATGCCCCCCGAGGCCGCCCTGGCCCGCATCGTCCACCTCATGGACCGGGAACTCGCCCCGTCGAGCAAGGTCCGTGCCTTCCGCCACGCCGCCGAGGTCGTGGTGGCCGCCGGTCCCGAGGAGATCGCGAAGCGGGCGGCCCGGGGGCGCCTCCAGGACCTCGCCGGCATCGGGCCCTCCACCGCGGCGGTCATCGCCCAGGCGCTCGAGGGGCGGGTCCCCGAGCGGCTGGCCGCCCTCGAGCACGCGGCCCCCCGAGGGCCCGAGGGCCCCGCGGCCGTGGTCAGGGCCGCGCTGCGCGGTGACTGCCACAGCCATTCGACGTGGAGCGACGGGGGCGCCTCCATCGAGGCCATGGCCCGCACCGCCATGGGCATCGGCCACGAGTACCTGGTGATGAGCGACCACTCCCCCCGGCTGACCGTCGCCCACGGACTCAACCGCACCCGGCTTCTCGAGCAACTCGACGAGATCGACCGGCTGAACGACGAGCTGGCGCCGTTCCGGGTCCTCACCGGCATCGAGGTCGACATCCTCGAGAACGGCAGCCTCGACCAGGACGAGGACCTGCTCGCCCGCCTCGACATCGTGGTGGCCAGCGCCCACTCGAAGCTGCGCATGGAACGCGACCACATGACCCGGCGCCTCGTCACCGCCGTGGCCAGCCCCCATGTCGACGTCCTCGGCCACTGCACCGGCCGCAACCTCAAGCCGCGCCACTCCGGGGGCCGGGGCGAGGACGGCACGGCGCGGCCGCCGTCGGAGTTCGACGCCGAGATCGTGTTCGCGGCCTGTGCCCGCTTCGACACCGCTGTCGAGATCAACTGCCGGCCCGAGCGCCAGGACCCGCCCGACGAGCTGCTCGACGTCGCCCTCGAGTGGGAGTGCCTCCTCGCCGTCGACACCGACGCCCACGCCACCGGCCAGCTCCACTGGCAGGACTCGGGCTGCGAGAAGGTCGCCCGCCACGACGTGGCGATCGACCGGATCGTGAACACCTGGCCCGCCGACGAGCTCGTCGAATGGGCCGGCGCGCACCGCTCCGGGTAGCCTCGGAGGCCTTATGTCGAAGAAGACCGCGAAGCGCAAGAACAACGCCCGCAAGAAGCCGGCCAACCACGGCACCAAGCCCAACGCAGGGCGGGGCTGAGCACCACCGCCCCCCTGCCGCCGCCCTCCCGGCGCGTCGACACCGTCGACGACCGCCACGGGGTGGCCGTACCCGACCCGTACCGCTGGCTCGAGGCCGCCGACGCCGAGGTGACGTCGTGGGTGGCCGCACAGAACGGCCACACCCGGGCCGTCCTCGACGCCCTTCCGGGCAGAGAGGCGCTCCACGACGACCTCGCCCGCCTGCTCCGGGTCGGATCATCGGTCGCGCCCCACGTCGCCGGCAACCGCCTCTTCACCCTCGAGCGCTGGGGTCACCACGACCAGACGGTGCTCGTGGTGCGCCCCGCGTCGAGCGCCGGTCGCGCCCGGACCCTGATCGACCCGGCCCGGCTCAGCGACGATCCGACCGCAGCCATCGACTGGTACCACCCCTCCCCCGACGGTTCGCGGGTGGCGTACGGGCTGTCGACGGGCGGTGACGAGCGCTCGACGCTGGCCGTGCTCGACGTGGCGTCGGGCCATCACCTCCCCGACCGCATCCCCCACACCCGGGCCGCCTCGATGGCCTGGGAGCCCGACGGCGCCGGCTTCTTCTACACCCGGTACCCGGACCCGGACGCGGTCGGACCCGGCGAGGCGGAGTACGGACGCCACGTGCGCTACCACCGGCTCGGGTCGCCCACCCCCCTCGACCCGGTCGTCTGGGACGACCTCCCCGATCCGGCCGCCTGGACCACCGTCGACCTGTCACGTGACGGGCGATGGCTGCTGTTCCACGTGTCGGTCGGGTGGCAGCGCACCGACGTGCACCTCGTCGACCGCCGCAGCACCGCCCGCACCGTCCTGATCGAGGGCGTGGAGGCCCGCAGCGCGTTGCAGGTCGTGGACGACCAGGTGATCGGCGTGACCACGCTGGATGCGGACCGGGGGCGCATCGTCGCCGCGCCGCTCACCTCGGCGTGGCACGACCACTGGTGCACCGTCGTCCCCGAGTCCGACGCGGTGATCGAGGCGCTCGCCGTCACCCCGTCCTCCCTCCTGGTCCTCTCCACGCGCTCGGCGGTCTCGCTCCTGCACCGTCACGCCCACGACGGCACCGGGACGGTGCCGGTGGCGCTGCCCGAGGTCGGCTCGGCGTCGGCCCTCACCGCCAGCCCCGACCGGGACGAGGCGTTCCTGGCCCTCACCTCCTTCACCACCCCGCCCACCACGTACCGCTGGTCGGCGGAGACCGACGACCTCGTCGACTGGAGCCGGCTGCACGGCGAGCACGACCCGGACGGGCCCCAGGGCCGCTACGTGGCCGAGACGCGCCGGTACCCGTCGACCGACGGCACCGAGGTCACGATGTTCCTCGTACGGGCGACCGCCACGGAGCCGGGCCCCAACACCCCGTGCGTGCTCACCGGGTACGGCGGGTTCTCGGTCACGCTCGGGCCCGCCTACTCCGCGGCGGTGGTCGACGTCTGCGACCGGGGCGGGCTGTACGCCGTCGCCGGGATCCGCGGCGGTGCCGAGGAGGGCGAGGCCTGGCACCGCGCCGGGATGGGGGCCGACAAGGTCCAGAGCTTCGACGACTTCGCGGCGGCGGCCGACTGGCTGGTCGAGAAGGGCCTGACGGGGCGCGACCGGTTGGCCGTCCGGGGAGGCTCGAATGGGGGGTTGCTCATGGGGGCGATGCTCACCCGCCGTCCCGACCTGTGCGCCGCGGTCCACGCCGCCGTGCCCCTGATGGACATGGTGCGCTATCCGGAGTTCCTGATCGGTCGGCTGTGGGTGCCCGAGTACGGCGACCCCGACCGGGGCGACGAGTTCGCGTGGCTGTGGTCGTACTCGCCGTATCACCGGGTGGTGGACGGGACCTGCTACCCGGCGACGCTGATCACCAGCGCGGCCGGCGACAGCCGCGTGCACCCCGCCCACGCCCGCAAGATGGCGGCTCGGCTCCAGGCGGCCACCTCGTGCGGCACCGACCGGCCGATCCTGCTGCGCGAGGAGGCCGACGCCGGGCACGGGCAGGGCAAGCCGGTGGCCGCGCAGGCCGACGAGCTCACCGACGTCCTCGGGTTCCTCTACGACCGGCTGGGCGTCGCCGTGGCCGAGGGCGAGGCCGCGGGGTCGGCGGCACGACCCGGGTAGCGTCGTCGCCGTGCCGAGCGAACCGTCCAAGGAGTTGGTCACCGTCCCGAACCCGGAGCCGGGGAGGGACTACGAGATCGTCTGCGAGACCGACGAGTTCACCTGCCTCTGCCCGGTGACCGGTCAGCCCGACTTCGCCACCGTGCACGTCACCTACGTGCCCGACGACCTGCTCGTCGAGCTGAAGAGCCTGAAGATGTACCTGTGGAGCTACCGCGACGAAGGGGCGTTCCACGAGGCCGTCACGAACACCGTCCTCGACGACCTGGTGCGGGCCACGCTGCCCCGGCGCATGACCGTCGTGACCACCTGGAAGCCCCGCGGCGGGATCACCACCGTGGTCACGGCGTCGCACCCCGCCTGAGTCGCAGGGGCCTCACCCCTGCGCGGCGGCGAAGGCCAGACAGCCCAGCAGGAGCACCACGGTCACGATCACCGCGAGGCGGTTCACCTGGACGTGGCGCACGGTCCCTCCTCTCGGCGCATCAGACCCACCCGAACCGCTCGGTGTGGATCCGCTCGGGGGCGATGGAGAGGGCCAGCAGCGCGTCCTCCATGGCGTCCATCATGGGGTTCGGCCCGCACACGAAGTACTGGAAGCGGGCCCGGGCCCGGGGCAGGTGACGGTCCAGGACCTCGGCGGTGATGAACCCCGACTCCCCCGCCCAGCCCTCGGGCGGGTCGGTCAGCACCCAGACCACGGTGAGGTCCAGGCGCTGCTCGAGCTCCTCGATCTCCTCCCGGAAGGTGAGGTCGTCCCACCGTCCGCCGCCGACGAACACCACCACCGGGCGCACGTCGCCGCGGTCGGCGAGGGTGCGCAGCATGCTCATCGTGGGGGTGATGCCCACGCCGCCGGCCACGAAGGCGAACCCGGCCCCCTCGTAGCGGTCGAGGCTGAAGACGCCGTGGGGGCCGTCGACGTAGACCCTGGTGCCCACCGCGGTGTCGCCGACCGTCGAGGTGAAGTCGCCGAGGGCCTTGATGCTGACGCTCACCTGCCCTGGGTCCTCGGCGCTCGAGCTGAACGAGAACGGGTGCTGGGTCACCGAGAACGGTGAGCCTCCGACCACGATCCACGCGAACTGCCCCGGCTCGAAGCCGAACCCGGCGTGGCCGTCGGGGCGCATCGTCAAGGTGGCGGTGCGCCCGCGCTCGTGGCGCACGTCGGTGACGACCCATGGACGGTGGCGCAGGACGAGGGGCTTGACCAGGCGCACCCAGCCGAGGAGCCCCAGGAAGGTGGCGGCCATGACGAACCAGAGGGCGCGCTTCCACGCGACGTCGAGGTAGAAGTCGACCAGCACGACGTGGACGACGGCGGCGGTGACCGCCACCACGGCGAGGACCCCGTGGGCGACGTGCCAGATCTCGTAACGGATGCGCAGCTCCGTGCGCCAGACGGAGATCGCGACGAGGGCGAGGAGTGCCACCACGGCCAGCAGCCCGAAGCGCACCCGCCACGGGGTGTCGGCCGTCCAGAAGGTGGCGACCATGCCCCAGTCGGCCGAGATGGCGACGTGACCGAGGATGAGGGCCAGGCCGACCAATCCCATCTGGCGGTGGAACTGGAGCAGGGCGTCGGTGCCGAACGGGGCGGCGACCTGCTTGAACCGGGCGATCAGCGCGAACTCGAGGCCCATCAGCGCCAGACCGACGAAACCGAACGCCGCGCTCAGCTCGGTGAGGACGCCGCGTTCGGACTCCGCCACTCCGATGGCCGCGAAGACCAGCGGTGCGAGCGCGACGCCCACGAACACCGCGATGTAGACGAAGCCCTGGACCAGGACGCGCACCCGTCCTCCTCGCTCGCGGCACCCTGCGGGTGGAACCTAGCGAACCCCGCCGGGGCGCGGGCCTCGCCCTGCCCCGTCGAGTCGGAACGGCGGGCGGCGGGCCGGCCGACCGGTAGGGTCAGCGCGCCATGCTCGACCACGTCTTCACCGACGCCATCGGGGCGCTCCGCGACGCCTTCGAGGGCGCGCTCCTCGAACGTCAGGCCTTCGAGGAGCGGTTCCACGTCGACGTCCTGCTCGGCGACATGACGTGGGAGACCAGCTACGGCCTCCCCGGCGAAGGTCTCCCCCCGAGGGTGCAGGCCGACATCACCCTGGAATGGCCCACCTGGGCCCAGACCGCCTACCGGTCGTGGTACCTCGGCGAGCCGCTCGACGAGCCGCCGAGGATCGACATCGAGATCGTGCTGCGGGTGCAACGCCTCGCGTCGGCCCCCGAGCCCCGGGCGCTGCTCGACGTGCTCCCCGAGATGAGCCCGGAGATCGGCCACGACCGCCTCGAGCGCTCCGGCCCGACCGTCGAGACGGCCTACCCGGGCGACCTGGCCGAGCCGGAGTACGCCATCGAGGTCAGCTACGAGGGCGTGTACGAGGTCGACGAGGCCACGCTGGCCGACGGCGCGGTGCTCGACACGCACCTGTCGGCGATGGGCGGGTGGATCTCGTCGATCCTCGTGAAGGTCGGCGACGTGCGCTGGGACCACCTGCCGCCGCTCGACGACGACGGGGACTGACAGGGGCAGGCGGGCCGGCCCGGCGGCCGCGCCCGCTACCGCTCAGAAGGTGTCGGGCGAGGGCAGCAGGTCGGGGTACACCGGGTCGCGCTTCTCGGCCCGGGCGGCGAAGGACTCGGCCATGTCGTCGGGTTGGAACATGCCGGTCTGCCAGGTGGCGATGTACTCCAGCCCGTCCGAGATGCGGTGGTCCCGGGCGTAGACGAGGGACTGCTTGGTCCCCCAGATCGCCAGCGGACTCTTGGTGGCGATCTCCGCGGCGATGGCGAGCACCCCGGCCACCAGCTCGTCGTGGTCGGCGAATACCTCGTTGACGAGCCCCACCTCGGCCGCCCGGGCGGCGGGCATGCGCCGGCCCGTATAGGCCAACTCCCGGGCCACCCCTTCGGGGATCAGCCGGGGCAGGCGCTGGAGGGTGCCGACGTCGGCGGTCATTCCGATGTTGATCTCCTGGACGACGAACCAGGCGTCGGCGCTGGCGTAGCGCATGTCGGCGGCGCACACGAGGTCGACCCCTCCGCCGATGCAGCCGCCCTGCACGGCGACGAGCACCGGGAAGCGGGTCGTCTCGAGCGCCGTGAACGTGTCCTGCAACATGAGCGCGGTCTGGCGGAGACGGGCCCGCACCCGGCCGATCTCGGCGTCGCCCCCGCCGAGGGCGTCACCGGCGAAGACGGCGAGGTCCATGCCGGCGGTGAAGTGCTTGCCCGTGGAGGACAGCACCATGGCCCGCACGTCGCCTCGGGCGTCGAGCTCGCGGGCGATGGCGGGCAGCTCGGTCCAGAACTCGCGGACCATCGAGTTGTACTCGTCGGGCCTGGACATGACCACGTGGGCCACCTTGTCGGCGACCTCCACCTCGAAGCAGCGATACCCCATGGCGGGAGCGTACCGATCCCGCCGGGCGGGTCGCCGACGAGCCGGCGTCAGAGTCCGGCGAGGCGACGCAGGTCGGTCTCGGGACGGGCACCCATGTGGGAGATCACCTCACCCGCCACGAGCGACGCCACCCGACCGCACTCGGCGAGATCCGCGCCGACGGCCCAGCGCGAGAGGAACCCCGCGGCGTAGAGGTCGCCGGCGCCGGTCGTGTCGACCACGTCGGTGGCCGCCGCCGCGACCTCGACCCGGCTGCCGTCGGAGGCGAGGATCACCGAGCCCCTCTCGCTGCGGGTGAGACAGGCGATGCCCACGTGCCCCGCCACCCGCTCGGCGGCCTCGTCGAGGTCGTCGACCTCGTACAGCGAGCAGATCTCGGACTCGTTGGCGAAGAGGATGTCGACGTGGTCGGCGACGAGGTCGAGGAACTCGACGCGGTGCCGGTCGACGCAGAACGCATCGGAGAGGGTGAACGCCACCGGCGTGCTCACCTGCCGGGCGTGGTCCATGGCGTGGCGCAGCGCGGCCTTGGCCGTCGGCTCGTCCCACAGGTAGCCCTCGCAGTACAGGACCTTCGCCGTGACGAGGTCGACGCCGCCCACGTCGTCCGGCCCGATGTGGGCCGACACCCCGAGATAGGTGTTCATGGTGCGCTGCGCGTCGTCGGTCACGAGGATGAGGCAGCGGGCGGTGCCCGCCTGGGCGGCGTGGCCCCGTGCCGGCGCGGCGTCGAAGACCACACCGGCGTTGCGGATGTCGTGGGCGAAGACCTCGCCGAGCTGGTCGTCGGCGACGCGGCCGACGAACCGGGCGGACCCGCCGAGCGCCGCGACCCCGGCGGCGGTGTTGGCCGCCGAACCGCCTGAGGCCTCGACGGCCGGGGGCATGGCGGCGTAGAGACGGTGGGCCACCTCGGCGTCGATGAGCTGCATGGCGCCCTTGACCATGCCGTGACGGGCGAGGAAGTCCTCGTCGGCCGGGGCGAGCACGTCGACGATGGCGTTGCCGACGCACACCACGTCGAGGTCGCGATCGGGCGGGGGCTTGAGCACGGTCACGGCCGGCGACCCTACGCTGCCGCGGTGACCGAACGCGAACCCGCCGAGCCCTCCCCCGCCTCGACCTCCCCCGACGACCCGGGGTTCGATCCGTTCCGCCTGCCCTCCGGGGTGCGGCCGGTCCGCTACGACCTGTGCCTCGAGCCGGACCTCGCCGCGGCGACCTTCGACGGCACCGTGGCCGTGGTCCTCGCCGTCGAGGAGCCGAGCACCCGGATCGTCGCGAACGCAGTGGAGCTCGAGGTCGACGAGGCCTGGGTGGTCACCGACGCCGGCGAGCGCATCGAGACCCTCGGCGTCGACCTCGACGCCGAGACGGAACGGGTCACCTTCCGACTCGCGGAGCCGGTGCACATCGGGACGATCACCCTCCACGTCCGCTTCCGGGGCATCCTCAACGACAAGCTCCGGGGCTTCTACCGATCCACGTTCACCGACACCGACGGGGTCGAGCAGACCATCGCCACCACCCAGTTCGAGGCCACCGACGCCCGGCGGGCGTTCCCGTGCTGGGACGAGCCGGCCCACAAGGCGGTGTTCGGCGTCACCCTCGTCGTCGACGCCGACCTGTTCGCCGTGTCCAACGCCGCCGAGGTGGCCCGCGGCGCCCACCCCGACGACCCGTCGCGCCACGTCGTGCGCTTCGCCGACACCATGGTGATGTCCACCTACCTCGTCGCCTTCGTCGTCGGCCCGCTCGAGGCGACCGACCCGGTCGACGTCGACGGGACACCCGTGCGGGTGGTCTTCCCGAGGGGCAAGGGCCACCTCACCGCCTACGCCCTCGAGGTCGCCGAGTTCTGCCTCCGTCACTTCGCCGAGTACTACGACATCCCCTACCCGGGCGACAAGCTCGACCTCGTCGCCGTCCCCGACTTCGCCTTCGGGGCCATGGAGAACCTCGGGTGTGTCACGTTCCGGGAGGTCCTGCTCCTCGTCGACCCCGCCGAGGTCACCCAGGCCGAGCTGTTGAACGTCACCGACGTCATCAACCACGAGCTGGCCCACATGTGGTTCGGCGACCTCGTCACGATGAAGTGGTGGAACGGCATCTGGCTGAACGAGGCCTTCGCCACCTTCATGGAGATGCACGCCACCGACGCCTTCCGCCCGGCGTGGGACCGCTGGGCGACCTTCGGCCTGGCCCGCAGCGCGGCGTTCGACACCGACGCCCTGGCCAGCACCCGCCCGATCGAGTACCCGGTGGTGTCACCCAGCGACGCGGAGGGGATGTTCGACATCCTCACCTACGAGAAGGGCGCGGCGGTGGTGCGGATGCTCGAGCAGTACCTCGGAGCCGAGGCGTTCCGGGACGGGATCCGCCACTACCTGCGCACCTACGCCTACGGCAACACCGAGACCACCGAGCTCTGGGACGCCCTCGAGGCGGCCACGGGCGAGCCGGTCCGCCGGATCATGGACTCCTGGATCCTCCAGGGCGGGTTCCCCGAGGTCACCGTCGACCTGGTCGACGACGGGGCCACCCTGCGCCTCGGCCAGCACCGCTTCGGCTACGCCGGTGACCTCGGCGAGGGAGACGACACGCCCGCGCCGGCGCTCGACCACGCGAGCCGCTGGTCGATCCCCGTCATCCTCAGCCAGAAGACGACCCACGACGACCTCGTCACCTTCGAACGGGTCCTCCTCGAGGACGACACCCTCGACGTCACCCTCATCGAGGCGGTCGAGTGGGTCCTCGCCAACACCGAGAGCACCGGCTTCTACCGGGCGCGCTACGCCCCCGACCTCCTGGCCGCCCTGGTGACCCACGCTCAGGCCGACCTCTCCCCGGTCGAACGCTACGCCGTGGTCGACGACACCTGGGCCTCCGTGCTGGCCGGCGACACCACGAGCCTCACGTTCCTCGACATGCTCCCCGCCTTCGCCGGGGAGTCCGACCTGTCGGTCTGGCAGCGCATCGTGGGGTGCCTGACGGCGCTGCACCGCCTCGTCGACGACGACGTCCGCCCGGGCTTCCGGCGTCGCGTCGGCGCGCTGCTGGGCCCGGCCGCCGACCGCCTCGGCCCCGAGCCCGGCTCGGACGAGAGCGACCGGCAGCGGGCGCTCCGCGGCGTCCTGTTCGAGGCCAGAGGGGTGCTGGCGGGTAGCACGGCGGTGGCCGCCGCCGCCCGGACCATCGTGGCCCACCCCGCGACCGCCGATCCGGCGATGGTCGCCGCGGCCGTCAACGTCGTCGCCGCCACCGGCGGCGAGGCCGAGTTCGAGCTCTTCCTCCGCCGGTTCCGCGACGCCTCCACACCTCAGGAGGAGCTGCGTTACCTCTCGGCGCTGGCCGACTTCGACGACCCCGACCTCATGCGCCGGCTCCTGACGCTCTCCACGACGGAGATCCGCACCCAGAACGCCCCGTTGCTGCTGCGCCGGGCGCTCACCAACCGCACCCAGGGCCCCCTCGCCTGGTACTTCGTGGCCGACGAGTGGGACACGATCAACGACCGGTTCCCGTCGAACTCGATCGCCCGCCTCCTGGAGGGCGTGCGCTCGCTGTCGAGCCCCGAGGTCGCGTCGTCGGTGTTCGCCTTCTTCGAGACCCACGAGGTGCCCCAGGGCGACAAGATCCTCGCCCAGCACCTCGAACGCCTCGAGGTGAACGTCGCCCTCCTGGCCCGCGACGGCCGCGCGCTCAACGAGGCACTCGCCTGATCGGACGGTCGCGCCCGCCGCGTACGCTGGACCGGATGGAGATCTGGCCTGGTGAAGCCTTCCCGCTGGGCGCCACGTTCGACGGGACCGGCACCAACTTCTCGCTCTTCTCCGAGGTGGCCGAACGCGTCGAGCTGTGCCTCTTCGACGACGCCGGCCGGGAGACCCGCCTGACGCTGCCCGAGATCACCGCCTTCGTGCACCACGGCTACGTGCCGGGGGTCCAGCCCGGCCAGCGCTACGGCTTCCGGGTTCACGCCCCGTGGGCCCCGGAGAACGGCACCCGCGGCAACCCGGCGAAGCTGTTGATCGACCCCTACGCCAAGGCGGTGGAGGGCCGCGTGCAGTGGGCCGAGGCGGTGTTCCCGTACGCCTTCGACTCCGGCCCCGACGGCGACCCGACCCACAGCGACTCCGGCCCGTTCGTCCCCAAGTCGATCGTCATCAGCCCGTACTTCGACTGGAGCCACGACCACCGCCCCCGCACCCCCTGGCACGAGACGGTCGTCTACGAGGCGCACGTGAAGGGCATCTCGGCCACCCACCCCGACGTGCCCGAGGAGCTGCGCGGCACCTACCTCGGCCTGTGCAGCCAGCCGATCATCGACCACCTCACCCGCCTCGGCGTCACCGCCGTGGAGCTCATGCCGGTGCACCAGTTCGTGCACGACTACCGCCTCGACCAGATGGGCCTCGACAACTACTGGGGCTACAACTCCATCGCCTTCCTCGCCCCCCACGGCGACTACGCCGTCTACGGCCAGCGCGGCCAGCAGGTGCAGGAGTTCAAGCAGATGGTGAAGACCCTCCACCACGCCGGCATCGAGGTGATCCTCGACGTCGTCTACAACCACACCGCCGAGGGCAACGACGGTGGGCCCCTCCTGGCCATGAAGGGGGCCGACAACGCCGCCTACTACCGCCTCGACCCCAACGACCGCCGCCGCTACGTCGACTACACGGGCACCGGGAACAGCATGAACATGCGCCACCCCCACGTGCTCCAGCTCATCATGGACAGCCTGCGCTACTGGGTCACCGAGATGCGCGTCGACGGGTTCCGCTTCGACCTCGCCGCCACGCTGGCCCGGGAGCTGCACGACGTCGACAAGCTGTCGTCCTTCTTCGACCTGATCCAACAGGACCCGGTCGTCAGCCAGGTCAAGCTCATCGCCGAGCCCTGGGACGTCGGCGAGGGCGGCTACCAGGTGGGCAACTTCCCCCCGCTGTGGTCGGAGTGGAACGGCAAGTACCGCGACGAGATCCGCGACTTCTGGCGCGGCGCCGAGCACAGCATGGCCGAGTTCGGCTACCGCTTCACGGGGTCGAGCGACCTCTACCAGGCCAACGGGCGCACCCCCTCGGCCTCGATCAACTTCGTGACCGCCCACGACGGCTTCACCCTCCACGACCTCGTCGCCTACGACGAGAAGCACAACGAGGCCAACGGCGAGGAGAACCGTGACGGCACGACCGACAACCGGTCGTGGAACTGCGGGGCGGAGGGTCCGACCGACGACGAGGCGGTGAGCGCCCTGCGGCGCCGCCAACGACGCAACCTCCTCGTCACCCTGATGCTCTCCCAGGGTGTCCCCATGCTGCTCGGGGGCGACGAGCTCGGCCGGACGCAGCAGGGCAACAACAACGCCTACTGCCAGGACAACGAGATCTCCTGGTACGACTGGGCGACCGTCGACGAGGACCTGCTGACGTTCACGAGCCGCCTCGTGCACCTGCGGCGCGCCCACCGGGTGTTCCGCCGCCGTCGGTTCTTCCAGGGCCAACCGATCATGGGCGAGGACGTCGACGACATCGGGTGGTTCACCCCCTTCGGCACCCGGATGGACGACGACGACTGGCGCAACGGTGAGAACCGCTGCATCGGGGTGTTCCTCAACGGCGAGGCGCTCCCCGGACGCGGGCCCCGCAACGAGCGCATCATCGACCACAGCTTCTTCGCGGTGTTCAACGCGTCGGCCGACGACGTCGCCTTCGTCCTGCCCGACCCGACCTACGGCGACGCCTGGACGATGGTGTTCGACACGGCGATCGACGACGTCGACCTGGGCTTCCCCCCCGGACGCGACGGCACGACGGCCGCCGGCGAGGTCGTCGAGGTCGTGGCCCGGTCCGTCGTCCTGCTCCGACGCCTCGGATCACCCGGCGATCGGGACGAGCGCCACCTCAGCGTCGACCACCGGACCCCGTCGGCGAACTGACCGATGCGCCTTCGTCGTCGGCCGCCCGTCGGCCTCCTGCCGACCGTCGGCGCTTCAGCCCACGAACGGTGACGGGCACGAGGCGCCGAGGGCGCTGGGCCGTGGCCCTGCTCGTCGTGGTCCTGGTCGCCGTCCGGGTGGTCGCCGTCGTCGCCGTCCTGCGCAGCGGGCAGGAGGAGGAGTTCTCGATCCTGGGCGGCGACGCCCGCCGCTACGAAGCCATCGTCGACGAACCGGGGCGCCCGTACCGCGACTTCGACGTCGAGTACCCCCCGCTGACCCTCGGTCTCGTCCACCTCGTCGACCGGCCCACCACCCTCGGCACGCTCACCGTGCTGGCCGTCAGCCAGCTGCTCCTCGAGCTGGCCACCGCCGTCGTCCTCGCGTGGGCCTGGTCGCGCCGGGCCGCCGTCGCCTACCTGGTCCTGGCCAGCCCGATGCTCGTCTACCCGTTCGCCTACCTGCGAACGGACCTGCTCTCGGTCTTCCTGGCCGTGCTGGGACTGGGCCTCCTGCGCCGAGGGCTCGATCGCCGCGGCGGCGCCGCGCTGGCGTTGTCGGTGTTCGCCAAGGTGTGGCCGCTCGTCCTGGCCCCGTCGATGGTCGTGCGACGCCGCGGGCAGGGACTGGTGGCCTGGGCGATCACCGGGGCCGTCGCGCTCGGGGCGTGGGTCGCGTGGGCCGGCCCCGACGGGATCCGCCAGATCCTCACCTTCCGCGGCGCGACCGGCTGGCAGATCGAGAGCATCCCGGGGATCGTGCTACACGGCCTCGACCCGGCTGGCTCCACCGTGCAACAGGGGGCGTGGCGCACGGCCACGACCGCACCGGACGCCGTGCGCGCCGCGCTGAGCCTGGCGGCCCTCACCGTCGTGGCGGTCGCGTGGTGGCTGGCCCACCGCGTGCCGACCCCCGCGCACCACCTCGCCACGCCCGGCGGGCGGGAGATGGAGCCCGGCGACGCCGCGGTCGAGGGCTACGCCCCCCTGGCCGCGGTCACCGCCGTGCTCGTGCTGTCGAGCATCATCTCGCCGCAGTACGTGCTGTGGTTCCTGCCGTTCGCGGCGATCGTCACCGTCCGGGGTGACCGGACGGTGGCGGCACTCACGCTGGCGGCGGGCCTGTCGAGCACGCTGGGCCTGTTGTGGATCGAGGAGCTGATCGCCGGCGACGGGCTCGCGGTGGCGACGGTCGCGGTCCGCAACGTGACGCTCGTGGCACTGCTGGCCGTCGCGCTCGTGCGCCTCGTCCGGCTCGGAGCCCGGCCCTGCGGACCCGTCGGGACCGACCGGGCGGTGTCCGCGGATCAGCCGACGGCGACGGGCGCCTGATCGTCGGTCCGATCGGGCTCCCCGAGGGCCCGCTGCATGCGCCGCTCCCACCGGGACGAGAAGCGCTGCGCCCCGAAGGCCAGCCCACTCACGAGCGCCACCACGAGCAGCCCCAGGAGGTGCTGGTACTCGGTGAGGTAGTCGACGGCGATCACCGAGGTCGGCCACACGAACCAGCTGATGGCGACGCACACCACGAGATACGAGGGGCGATAGCGGCCGAGGCCGACCGAGGCGAGCACCGCGAAGCCCGCCGGCAGGTACCAGGGCCACAGCACCGGGCCGAGCAGCACGTAGGCGACCAGCATGAAGCCGGTGGCCCGGATCAGGCCGATGCGGGGACTGCGCAGCATCAGGAAGAGGCCGAGCGCGGCGGTGACGGCGAGGCCGAACAGCCGCCAGCCGGCGGCGACCGTCGAGGGGTCGACGGGGAGCCCGACCCAGGTGAGCACCTCGCCGATGCTGTAGCCGATCTTGGTGGTCGGCGAGAACGTGGTGGTGACCTTGCCGGTCGACTCGAGCGCGGTGATCCATCCGATGCCGATCCCCGCCACGACGCAGGCGACGGCGATGCCCGCCGCGGCGAGGGCGACGACCCTGACGGTGTCGAGGACCCGGCGGCCGAAGCCGGCCAGCGGCCCCGACCAGGTCCAGCCGAGGTAGACGAGCCCGACCGCCGCGGGGAGCTTCACGGCGGTGGCGGCGGTGATCAACGCGACGGCGAGGCCCTTGCGGTCGCGTTGAGCGGCGGCCAGACCGAGCATGAGGAAGCCGAACATCAGCGCGTCGTTGTGGATCCCGCCGATGAGGTAGAGCGTCACGAGAGGGTTGCCGATCCCGATCGCGACGGCGACGGCCGGGTTGACGCCGGCGCGGCGCGCCACGAGCGCCACCCCCACGGCACCCATGACGACGCCGAGGACCATCACGCCCCGGAAGATCCACACCGCGCCGGCCGGGTCGTGCCCGCTCGCCTCGACCACGAGCTCACCCACCCCGATGGCCACCGGGCCGTAGGGGGCGGGCGCCGCCCGCCACACCGGGTCGACCTGGCGGAGCCAGTCGCCCCGGCCGAGGGCGATGGGCCCCGTGGCCGTGGGGTCGAGACCCTGGCTGGCCATCTCGCCCTGGGCGACGTAGCTGTAGACGTCGTTGGAGAGCAGGGGCGGCCCCAGCAGGAACGGGAGGCACCACAGGGCGATGACAGCCGCCACCATCGCCATCCGCCGTCGGCCGTCACCCCGCCGGCCGGCACGGTGGATGAGGGCGAACCACGAGAGCCCGAGCAGGATCAGCCCCGAGACGAAGAGCGCCGCCGACTGCATGGTGGTGCCGGGATGGGGGATGAACGGCAGGGTCAGGCGCCACGACGGCAGGGCGAGACGCCACACCGGCGCCGACGTCGACAACAGCAACGCCCCGAGGAACCCGCCGAGCGCGGCGAGGACGGTGACCCAGCGACGGCTCGGCCCGGACTGGGGCGGACGCCACGGCGAGATCTCGGAGCGGCGGATCCCGCCGTCGCCGGGCGTGCCGTAGAGGAGGTCCCTGCTCCAGTCGGCCCACCGCTGCAGTTCGGGGGTCCGGGCGACGGCCGCCCGGGCGCGTTCGATCGTGGTGGGCACCAGGAGAGACTACTGGCCGACGTGGCCCCGGCCACGGAGGCCGGAGGCCTCTTTCCCCTCGTCAGCGCACCATGTGACGGGTGTCATGGGCCGTCGGGAGCGAGGAAGAGCACCGCCGACGGCGGCAGGGTGAGGGGCAGCGACCATGCGAACCCGTGGCGCCCCTCGTCCGTGGCGTCGACGGCCCCGCCGTTCCCCGCGCCGGACCCCCCGTACTCCGCGGCGTCGGAGTTGGCGAGCTCGACCCAGCGTCCCGGACGGGGCACGCCGATCGCATAGCCGTCGCGTCGCACCGGGGTGAAGTTGCACACGACGAGCACCTCGCGCCCTGCGTGGGCGTCGGGGACGCCCTCGGCGCCGGGCCGGGGGTGGCGCAGGAACGCGAGGACGCTGGCCGCGCTGTCCGAGGCGTCGACCCACTGGAACCCGGCCGGCTCGAAGTCGACCTGGTGGAGGGCGGGCTCGAGGCGATGGAGGCGGTTCAGGTCGCGCACCCAGGCCTGGATCCCGGCGTGGTCGGGGTCGTCGAGCAGCCACCACGACAACGATCCGTCGTGGTCCCATTCGGTCTCCTGGGCGAGCTCGGCCCCCATGAACAACAGCTTCTTGCCGGGCTGGCCGTACTGGTAGCCGTACAACGACCGGAGGTTGGCGAGTCGCTGCCACCGGTCACCGGTCATCTTCGACAGCAGCGAGCCCTTGCCGTGGACGACCTCGTCGTGGCTGAGGGGGAGGCAGAAGTTCTCGGTGAACGCGTACACCATGCGGAAGGTCAGCTCGTCCTGGTGATAACGGCGGTAGACGGCCTCGCGTTCGAAGTAGCGCAGGGTGTCGTGCATCCAGCCCATGTCCCACTTCAGCCCGAACCCGAGACCGCCGAACTCGATCGGACGGGAGACCATCGGCCAGGCGGTGGACTCCTCGGCGAACACCTGCACGTCGCCGAAGTCGCGGTAGACGGTCTCGTTGAGCTTCTTCAGGAAGCGCAACGCCCCGAGGTTCTCGTTGCCGCCGTGCTCGTTGGGGATCCACTCCCCCGCCTCGCGTGAGTAGTCGAGGTAGAGCATCGAAGCCACCGCGTCCACCCTGATGCCATCGACGTGGTAGCGGTCGAGCCAGAAGTGGGCGCTCGACAACAGGAAGCTGCGCACCTCGTGGCGGTCGTAGTTGAAGATCGCGCTCTTCCAGTCGGGGTGGTGACCCTTGCGCGGGTCGGCGTGCTCGTAGAGGTGGGTGCCGTCGAAGACCGCCAGACCGTGGGCGTCGGTCGGGAAGTGCGAAGGCACCCAGTCGAGGATGACCCCGATCCCGGCCTGGTGCAGCGTGTCGACGAGGAACATGAAGTCGGCCGGCGTGCCGAACCGTGACGTCGGGGCGAAGTACCCGGTGGTCTGGTACCCCCACGAGCCGTAGAACGGGTGCTCCATCACCGGGAGCAGCTCGACGTGGGTGAAGCCCTGCGCCGTCACGTAGTCGGCGAGGACCGGGGCCACCTCGCGGTAGTTGAGCGAGCGGAGCTCGTCGGGGGCGTGGCGCCACGAGCCCAGGTGGAGCTCGTAGATGGCCATCGGGGCGTCGAGGGCGTTGTGTCGCCGACGTTCCCGCATCCAGTCGGCGTCGCCCCACCCGTGGGCGTCGAGGTCGGCCACCACCGACGCCGTCCGGGGCGGCATCTCGGCCTGGAACGCCACCGGATCGGCCTTGTCGCCGCGATGGCCCCCGGCGCGGGACTCGACGTGGAACTTGTACCGGTCGCCGAGGCCCATGCCCGCGACGAAGCCGCTCCAGATCCCCGAGCTCGCCTGCGGGGCCAGCGGATGGGCCCCGGGTCGCCAACCGTTGGCGTCGGTCACGACCGAGACCTGCCGGGCGTTCGGCGCCCAGACCCCGAAGGTGCAGCCGGGTTCCCCCTCGGGGCCCACACCGAGGTGGGCGCCCAGGCGCTCGTAGAGGCGGGTGTGCACCCCCTCGTTGAAGAGCCAGAGATCGTCGTCGGTGAGCGGCGTCACGATGGGTCCTCCAGAGCGTGCTGATGAGCCGACAGACGAGCGCCCTGCACCCGTCGGAGCAGGGCGGTCACCTCGTCATCGGTGGCGAGGTCGGCGAGGGAGCTGTCGAGGATGTGTACCCAGTTCGGGCGGTCGAGCGGCGTGCCGGGCACGTTCTGGGCCTCGGTGTCGAGAACCAGGTCGTCGATGCCCACCAGCAGCGCGGCGGCCGGCGAGGCGGCGAGCTCCTCGAGCAGGGCGGCGAGGACGACCCCCGCGTCGGCGTCCTCGTCACCCGCGCCCAACCTCCCGGTGCGACGCAGGGCCGCGACGAGGCGGGCGACGTCGATGCGTCGCTCCTCGTACCGATCGTGCTCCTCCGCCGGCTCGATCTGGCCCGTGGCCCTCCGGATCCCGATGTCGAGACCCTGCATCCACCCGGCGAACGTGGGCGTGTCGTGCGTGTCGATGGCTGCCACCTGACGATCACCGGGGACGGGCACGGTGGCGTCGTGGCCGGGCAGCCGGAACTGGCTGACGTACATCCCGAGCAGCCCGTGCCGGGTCATCGCCTCGCGGATCTCGTCGGTCACCGTCCCGAGGTCCTCGCCGACGATCCGGCAGTCGCGACGCATCGACTCGACGCAGAGCACGGCGAACAGTTCCTCACGGGGGTAGCGCACGTACACGCCCTCGCGGGCGTGGGCCCCGTCGGGCACCCAGTAGAGCCGCTCGAGGCCCATCACGTGGTCGAGGCGCAACACCCCGGCGACGTGCATGTGGTGGCGCAGCGCGGCGACGAGCTGTCGGTGCCCGTCGGCCCGAGCGGCACGCGGGTTGGTGGGGGGGAACCCCCAGTTCTGGCCCTCTCCGAAGAAGTCGTCGGGGGGTGCCCCCACCGCGCACCCCCATCCGTAGAGGTGGGACTCGGCCCACGTGTCGAAGCCGTCGCCGTGGGTGCCGACCGGGAGGTCGAGGTACAGCCGCTGGTCGCGGGAGGCCAGCCGCCCGGCCACGGCGGCGAGCTGGTTGCGCATCGTCCACTGGACGTAGAGGTGGTAGCGCGCCAGCTCACCGTCGACCTCGACGCCGGCGGGCAGTCGTCCCGCGCCGACCCCCCAGGCGTGCCAGCCGGTCCGCGTCTGATCCCCGGCGGCGCGGAAGGCTGCGTAGGCACCCACCGTCGGATCGGCGGCCATCCACTCCTCGAACGGTGCCCGGGTGGAGGCCGGTGCGGCGAAGAACGTCCGGGCGAGCGCCTCGAGGACGGGGCGGAGCCGGAGATGGTGGGCGCGGTGGTCGAACCGCACCGCGTCGCTCGACGGGACGAGCGCGTCGACCAGGGCGCGGGCCTCGGGGCTGGCTGCGAGCTCGGGTGTGGCCTCGATGTCGAGGTACAGCTCGTTCCAGAATCGGCGACTCACCGGCGTGTAGGGGCTGAAGTCGCAGGGCTCGTCGAGGTAGGCGGCCAGGATCGGCAGCGTCGCCACGATCCGTCCGCCGTGGGAGTGGATCCACCGGCCGACCCCGTCGAGGTCGGCGACCGCGGGACCGGTGGGACGGGGGGCGGCCAGCGCCGACAGCGGTGCCACCACGCCCCAGGTGCGCTCCGCCGGCGCCGGCTGGGCCACGAGGCGGGGAGCGACCACGAGCGTGGCGACGTGGCCGCGGCCGTCGGCCTCGACGAACAGCCGGTGGTACCCGGCCGGGAGGCGGTCCGTGCCTTCCAGGGCGATCCGGTGCACGTCGTGGGGGCGGCCGCCGGCCTCCCGCGCGGCGACGGGGGGCCGGGCATCGGGGGCCACCACCCCCTCGACGATCCCCCCGTCCTCGACGGTGACGACCCAGCGCACCGGGGTGGCCGCGGCGCCACGGGGTCGGCAGACGTCGACGTCGACGGCCTGCCCGTCGACCCAGTGCACGACGACGGGCTCGAGGAGGTCGACGCCCTCGAGCTCGACGGCGGCGCGGAGGTCGTCGAGCCGGTCGGGTCGGTCGATCGGCGCCCCCAACGAGGACAGCACCGCCACCACTGCGTCGGGCGTGGCGACGTGGCGCCCTCCCCGGGTGTCCCAGTAGGACGTCTGGACGCCGGCCGCCTCGGCCAGCCGACCCAGCTCGCCGAGGCCGTCCTCGGTCACGATGCCGGCGATCCGTGAGGTCGGACGAGGTCGAGCACCCCGCGCACGGGGATGCTCGCCCAGTCGGGCCGGTGGCCGAGCTCGTAGCGCACCTCGTAGAGCGCCTTGTCGAGGGTGTAGGTCGTCAACAGGGCGTCGACGTCCGCCATGTCGACAGGCAGGAAGGACGACCCCTCGGCGGCGTCGAGGTAGCCCCTGAGGAACCGGATGGTCACCCAGAACTGCCACACGCGCCCCCGATCGCGCATCGGCTCGCGTTGTTCGGTGGGCAACCACCCCTGGTGGTCGAGGTCGCGGAGGGCGGCGACCTGGGCATAGTGGAACGAGCGGACCATGCCGGCCACGTCGGAGAGGGCGCTGCGCTTGATGCGCCGCTCGGTCGGCGAGCGCGACGGCTCGCCCTCGAAGTCGACGATGACGAACTCGCGACCGGCGTGCAGCACCTGGCCCAGGTGGTAGTCCCCGTGGACCCGGATCCGATGGACGTCGAAGCGGTGCGACCGCAGCTGCGAGAAGCAGTCGAGGATCTCGGCCTCACTGGCCAGCAGCTCCTCGGCGAGCGGGCGGACCTCGTCGTCCAGCCCCTTGAGGGCCTTGCGTACCGCCCCGAGCGTCGGACGGACCTGGGCCCGCATCGACTGGTAGAGCGACCGCTGGTAGAGCGTCGTGAACGGCTCGGGGGCGAACGCCTCGTCCACGCCCGAGGCCAGGGCGTGGTGGAGCTCCGCGGTGCGCCTGCCGAGCAGCTCGGCGGCACCCAGGTAGGGGCCGAGGGCGTCGGCCACCGCATCGGCCGGCTGCCACCAGAGCGAGTCGAGCCACGTCGACCACGGTGGCACCCACGCCTCGCTGTCGGGGATCCGCTGCTGGGCCGACTCGTAGAACAGGCCCAGCTGGTCGAGGGTGTACTGCCACGCGTCGCCCTCGTTGGGGACGAACCCCGACAGCACCGCGAGGGTGCGAGGCTCGCGTCGCGAGCCCTTCTGGTACTCGAGGGCCCCGAAGAGGGGGGGTGAATGGGTGAACCCGGCCTCTTCGGTGAGGAACCGGCCGATCTCGAGGTCGGGGTTGACCCCCTCCTGGGCCCGCCGGAAGATCTTCATGACGAAGTGCTGGCCGAACCCGACCGAGGTGTTGCTCGTGTCCCCGCCGAGGGTGTGCACCGCCAACTCGTCGGCGGGGAGGTCGGCGATGGCGCGCCGGAAGCGGGCGTTCACCGAAGCCCGCAGGTCCGCTCCTCCGGTCGACGCGAAGGTCCGCCGGTTGCGGAACGCCTCGAGCGCCGAGGTCATGAGGGTCGGGTCCACGAGCGCGTCGTGGAGGAAGAGCCGCTCGCCGGTGGCGCGGACGTCGACCCACCCGATGCCGCAGTTGGGGTGGTCGGCGAGCAGCTCGTCGGCCCGGTTCGCATCGGCCACGGTCAGCGGGAGCAGGTAGGTCTCCGGCTCACCCTCCGCGTAGTCGATGTGGGTCAGGACGAGGAAGGCCTGTGCCGTCGCCTGGCGGGCACGCGTCCGCGCCAGCGGCACCACGTCGAGCGTCTCGAGGGCTCGGATCGTGCGTCCCTTGCCCGCGTACCAGCGGCTGTCGGCCAGATAGCGCGGGAGCGCCCGCTCGAAGGCGCTCCGACCCCTGCCCCGCAGGAGGGTCCGCCAATCCGACGCGACCGACAGCGTCGGCAGGTCGCGCCCGTGCGGGAACTCCGGTGACACGTCGGAGCGTCGCGACTCCAACGAGAACCAGTAGAAGCCGTGGGGGCCGAGGGTCAACTGGTACGGCCCGTCGGCGACCGGCGCGAACTCCGTGTGGCCGAACATCTCGACCGGCACCGAGCCCCGGTGCTCGTGCAGGTCGAGCGACACCGCGGTGGCGTGGCGCGAGAGGTTGGCGACCACCAGGACCGTCTCGTGCTCGTCGCGGCGCAGGAAGGCCAGCACCTTGCCGTTCTCCGGGAGGAGGAACTCGATGTCGCCGCGACCGAGGACCCGGTGCTGGGCGCGCAGCGCGATCAGCCGTCGCATCCACCACAGCAACGAGCTGGGGTTGTTGTTCTGGGCCTCGACGTTGACCGTCTCGTAGTGGTACTCGGGGTCGATGATCACCGGGAGGTAGAGGCGCTGCGGGTTGGCTCCCGAGAAGCCGGCGTTGCGGTCCGGGCTCCACTGCATCGGCGTGCGCACCGCGTCACGGTCGCCGAGGTAGACGTTGTCGCCCATGCCCAGCTCGTCGCCGTAGTAGATGACCGGGGCCCCTGGCAGGGCGAAGAGCAACCCGTTCATCAGCTCGATCTTCCGCCGGTCGTTCTGCATGAGCGGCGCCAGGCGCCGCCGGATGCCCACGTTGACCCGCATCTCCGGGTCGGCGGCATAGGCCCGGTACATGTAGTCACGCTCTTCGTCGGTGACCATCTCGAGCGTCAGCTCGTCGTGGTTGCGCAGGAAGATCGCCCACTGGCAGTTCGCGGGGATCTCGGGTGTCTGCTGGCTGATGTCGATGACCGGGGACCGGTCCTCCATGCGCAGGGCCATGAAGAGCCGGGGCATGAGCGGGAAGTGGAAGGCGGCGTGGCACTCGTCGCCGTCCCCGAAGTAGGCGACGGCGTCCTCGGGCCACTGGTTGGCCTCGGCGAGCAGCATCCGGCCGGGGAAGCGGCTGTCGACGTGGGCCCGGAGCTGCTTGAGGAACTCGTGGGTCTCGGGGAGGTTCTCGCAGTTCGTGCCGTCGCGCTCGAAGAGGTAGGGAACGGCGTCGAGGCGCACGCCGTCGACCCCGAGCTCGAGCCACTTGTCCACGGCGCGCAGCATCGTGGTGCGCACCTCGGGGTTGTCGAAGTTGAGGTCGGGCTGGTGGGAGAAGAAGCGGTGCCAGTAGTAGGCCTTGGCCACCGGGTCCCACGTCCAGTTCGACGTCTCGTAGTCCTCGAAGATGATCCGCACGCCCGGATAGCGGTCGGGGGTGTCGTTCCACACGTAGAAGTCCCGCCACCGGCTTCCCGGCGGCGCCCGTCGGGCCCGCTGGAACCACGGGTGCTGGTCGGAGGTGTGGTTGAGCACGAGCTCGGTGATCACCCGAAGACCCCGGCGATGAGCCTCGCGGAGGAACCGGCGAAAAGCCCGCAGATCGCCGTAACTGGGGTGGATGTCGCCGTAGTCGGCGATGTCGTAGCCGTCGTCGCGCAGCGGCGACGGGTAGAACGGCAGGAGCCAGAGGGCGGTCACGCCCAGCTGGGCGAGGTAGTCGAGCTTGTCGGTCAGCCCGTCGAAGTCACCGATGCCGTCGTCGTCGGAGTCGCCGAAGGCGCGGACGTGCAACTCGTAGATGACGGCGTCCTTGTACCAGTCGTGCTGGTCGGTCGAGTCGTCGAGCATCGCGTGATCCCGGGGGCGTTGGGGGGGCGGAAGGTGGGATGTGGCGGGGTGGTTCAGGGGCGGGGGTCGGTCCCGTCGGCGGGGGGCTGGCTGATCCGCAGGAGGTGGCCGGGCTGGCGTTCCGGGTCCAGTTCGACGAAGGGATGTGCACCCTCCCACGCGAAGCGGCGTCCGGTCAGCAGGTCGAGGGCGTGGAACGGTCGGGAGGGGTCGATGCCGAGGGACGCGAGGTCGAGCTCGAGCGTGGCCCGCTGGACCTCGCGGTCGTCGAGGTTGACCACCACGAGCACGGGATTGCGCGCCGGCCGGGCCGGATCGGGGTCGGGGCCGTCGTGGGTGGTCTTCGAGTACGCCAGCACCTGGTCGTTGGGGGCGTGGTGGAACCGCAGGGTGCGGTTCGTGTGCAGCGCGAGGCACTCGTGGCGGACCCGGTTCACCCTGGTCAGCTGGTCACGGAGACTCGGGTCGGCGTCGAGCTCCCAACGGCGCAGCTCGTACTTCTCGGACCGCCCGTACTCCTCTTTGCCGTTGCCCGCCGGGACGTTCTCGCACAGCTCGAAGGCCGGGCCGTAGACGCCGTAGCTGGCACTCAGGGTGGCGGCGAGGAGGTGGCGGAGCGCGAACATCGCCCGGCTGGCACCCTGGAGGTGCCAAGCCAGGATGTCCGGGGTGTTCGGCCAGAAGTTCGGCCGGGACGCGTCGGCTCCCGGCCCGGTGGTGACCTCCCGGGCGTAGTCGGTGAGCTCGGCCTTGGTCGTGCGCCACGTGAAGTACGTGTAGCTCTGGGTGAACCCGACCTTCGCCAGCTCGGCCATGATCGCGGGACGGCTGAAGGCCTCCGACAGCAGCACCACCTCCGGGTCGCGTCGGCGCAGCTGGGCGATGAACCACTCCCAGAAGGCGAAGGGCTTGGTGTGGGGGTTGTCGACCCGGAAGATCCGGATCCCCCGGTCCATCCAGAACTCGGCGACCTCGAGCAGCGCTTCCCAGAGCTCGCGCCACGCCGACCCGGAGAAGTCGAGCGGATAGATGTCCTGGTAGCGCTTGGGCGGGTTCTCGGCGTACTGGATCGTGCCGTCGGGGCGGTGGGCGAACCACTCGGGGTGCTCGGTGACCCAGGGATGGTCGGGAGAGCACTGGAACGCCAGGTCGAGGGCGATCTCGACGCCCGTCGCCGCAGCCGCCTCGACGAGGTGGTGGAGGTCCTCGAGGGTGCCGAGCTCGGGGTGCACGGAGGTGTGGCCCCCGGCGGAGGAGCCGATCGCCCACGGGCTCCCCGGATCGCCGCGTCCGGCTGTCTCGGCGTTCTCCGGCCCCTTGCGGAAGGAGGTGCCGATGGGGTGCACGGGCGGCAGGTACAAGACGTCGAACCCCATCTCGGCGATCCGGTCGAGCTGCTCCGCGACGCCGCGCAGCGTGCCGTGGCGCAGCGGTGCGGACTCGTCGGCCGCAGTGGGCCCGGTGACGAACGTCGAACGGGGGAACAGCTCGTACCACGTGCTGAACAGCGCCCGCTCGCGCTCGACGACCACCTCGACGACGGGACCCGACCCTGCGTCGGCCCGCCGCAACCGACGGCGGTGCAGCGTGGCGGCGGAGGGCCGGTCGTCGCTGCCGGGGTCGGTGAGGTCGCTCAGGTCGCCGGAACGCAACCGGGCGGCCGCCTCCTTCAGGAGCGCGGCGTCGCGTCGCGGTGCTCCCTCGGCGTCGGCCTCGAGCAGGGCGGCACCGGCGAGGAGCTCGGAGTCGACGGCCTGGCCGGCCTCGAGCTTGCGGGACGTCCCGTGGGCCCAGGTCGCGAAGCCGTCGATCCAGCCGAGCACCTTGTAGGGGTGTGTGCCCTGGTCCACGGGGACGAACGTCGCCTCCCATCGGTCGAGTCCCGGGTTCACCGGGATCATGGGGACATCGACCCACCGGCTCGAACCGGGCGGACGGTGGCTGAGGACCACGTGGAGGACGTCGTGGCCGTCGGCGAACACCGTGGCCCCGACGACGACGGGCTCGCCCTCGACGCGCTTGACGGGATGACGCCCGCCGTCGATCCGGGGGGAGACCTCGGCGACGACGACACGGGGGGGAGCGCCGGGGCTCATGGGGACTTTCTAGTCGGTCACCCCGTCCGCCGAGACCGGGGCGGGAACGGTCACGACCGCCCGGCCGGCCCGTCGGAGGTCGTCGCCGGGCGCCGTCGGGCCAGATCGGCCATGACCCGGGTGATCTCGGCGCGGTCCGACGCCGGCGGCAACCCCCAGCCCTGCGCGTAGCCGACGACGTCGGGGAGCGGCACCGACTGCCAACGGTCCTGGAGGAGCTCGAGACGCTCGGCGGGGACGAGGGCCGGGTGGCACACGCCGCAGGCCCGGGCGAGGCGGACGAGCTCGAAGCGCAACGACGCCAGGTAGTTGGCGCACCGGACCGACTTGAGGTCGGGGTCGAGCCCGCGTTGGAGGCGGGGGGACTGGGTGGCGACCCCGACGGGGCAGCGATCGGTGTGACAGCGCTGGGCCTGGATGCACCCGATCGAGAACATGGCGGTGCGACCGACGTTCACCATGTCGGCGCCCATCGCCATCGCCGACAGGGCGTTCTCCGGCAACCCCAGCTTCCCCGAACCGACGAGGACCAGGTCGTCGGTGAGGCCCTGCTCCCGGAACGTCCGGTACACGCGCGAGAAGCCCCACCGGAACGGCAGCGACACGTGGTCGGAGAACGTGAGCGGCGCCGCGCCGGTGCCGCCCTCCCCACCGTCGATCACCACGAAGTCGGGGCCCGTCCCGGTGCGCACCATGCGCAGGGCGAGGTCCTCCCAGAACGCGCCCTCACCGACGGCGGACTTGATCCCGACGGGCAGTCCGGTCGCGTCGGCGATCCGTTCGAGGAGCTCCAGGAGCCCGTCGACGTCGGAGAAGGCCCGGTGCGCCGCAGGGCTCAGGCAGTCCTTGCCCACCGGGACGCCGCGGATGGCGGCGATCTCGGGCGTCACCTTGGCGCCGGGCAACATCCCGCCGAGGCCCGGCTTGGCACCCTGGCTCAACTTGATCTCGATGGCCCGCACCGGCGCTCCCGCCGCCGCGTCGACGAGGCGGGCAAGGTCGAAGTCGCCACGTTCGTCGCGGCACCCGAAGTAGCCGGTGCCGATCTGCCAGATGAGCTCGCCCCCGTGGCGATGGTGTTCGGAGATGCCCCCCTCGCCGGTGGTCTGCAACGCGTGCGCCATCGCCGCGCCGCGGTTCAACGCCTCGACGGCGCGGGCGCTGAGCGAGCCGAAGCTCATGGCCGAGATGTTGGCGACCGAGTCGGGTCGGAAGGCGTGCCGACGACCGCGGGCCCGACCGAGGACCTTGGCGCACGGGAGCGGCACGTCGGGGTCGGGGTGGACGGGCTCGCCGGGCGGCGCCGGGAGCGGGAACGCGGCGTGCTTGATGACGAGGTAGTTCTCGGCGATGTCGAGGTTGTTGTCGGTGCCGAAGCCGAAGTAGGTGTTCCCCGCCTTGGACGACGTGTACACCCACCGCCGCTGGTCGCGGCTGAAGGGACGCTCCTGGTCGTTGTCGGTGACGATGTACTGGCGGACCTCGGGGCCGATCGACTCCAGGATGAAGCGGAGGTGCCCGATGACCGGGAAGTTGCGCAGGATGGCGTGGCGACGCTGGACGAGGTCGTAGACGGCGACCGCGACGAGGAGGACCACGACGACCGCGAGCGCGACGAGCCACCACATGATCAGGAGCCTACGGAGCGCTCACGCCGCGAGGAGGATCCCGAGGACGAGGAGGATCTGACCGAGGTGGTAGGTGACCATCACCGCGAGCCGGCCCCGTTCCAGGTCGCGGACGAACCGCGTCCAGCCGATGAGGGCGTCGCTCAGGTAGAAGAGCACGGCGCCGGCGACGACCGTGACCGAGCCCGTCCCGAAGGCCAGCACGACCATGGCGGAGATCGCGACGAGGTACGCCGTGACCGGCACCCGCAGCGCCGGCGACTCGGCCGCCGCGCCCCGAAGGATCCGGGGCCCGACCACCACCACCGCCACCGCGACGACGGCCGCCCCGACCAGGAGCCCCGATCCCCAGGCACCGACCACGACGAAGGCGACGATGTAGGCGAGGTGGGCGAGGAGGAACGCGGCCAGGCCGGGCACGAAGAGGTCGCGTCGCACCATGAGGCACACGTCGCCCACCAGCGACAACACCACGGCGACCACGACGGCCCATCGCGCCGCCGGATCGGACGCGTCGATCGCCAGGGCGACGCCGAGCAGCCCGACCATGGCCAACGGCTTGAGCACCAGCTCCGCCGGCCGCCGGCCTGTCGCCACGGCGAGCCAGTCGAGGGCCACCACGACGACGGTGATCGAGAGCAGGAGGAACGCCGTGGCGTTCACGGCGCTCCCCTCACGGTGCGTCGAGGCGGGGCAGGACCAGGGCGATGCTGTCAGGACAGACCGCCCGGCCAACGAGCCACTCCCGCAGCTGCGCGATCGGGACCCACGCCGCCTCGACGATCTCGCCGTCGACGAAGGTGAAGGGCCCTTCCGAGCGGGCGTGGTACACGCGGGCGAGCTCCCGCACCTCGCCGTCGGAGTACTCCCCCTCACCGAGGTAGCCGAGTTCGACGGTGACCCCCGTCTCCTCGACCAGCTCGCGCGCCGCGGCGGCCTCCCAGGCCTCCCCGGGGGTGACGATGCCGCCCACGGCGATGTCCCAGGCGTCCGGCCAGATGTCCTTCCAGGGGGCTCGCCGGTGCACGAGGATCTCGTCGGACCCGTTGACCACCGCGACGAAGACCGCCCGGTGCAACAGGTTGCGCTCGCGCATCTCCCGGCGCGTGACGAGCGAGACCACCTGGCCGAGGTCGTCGAGCATCTCGACCATCTCCTCGTCGGGGTCGGCGTCGCTCACAGCGCCGCCGCCCGTTCGAGGGCTGCGTCCCAGTCGGCGTCCTCCTCGAGCAGCGCCCGCAGTTGCATCACGTGGCGCGGTCGGTTCATGCCGAGGACGCCGACGAGGCGGTCTCCCCGGCGGTAGAGCGCCACGAACCGGAACTCGTCGGTGCTGCCGTGCACGACGGCCACCTCGTCGCCCGGACCGGGACGGCCGGCGAGCTGGATCTTGCGGTCGTACTGGTCGCTCCAGAACCAGGGCACGGGGTCGAACACCGCCGGTGCCGTGCCGGCGCGCTCGGCCAGCAGCCGGTGGGCGGCGGCCTCCCCACCACTGATGGCGTGCTCCCAGTGCTCGACGCGCAGGGGCTGGCCGAACCGGGCGCTGGGGTACCGGGCCACGTCGCCGGCGGCGACGACCCCCGGGGCGGCCAGGAGCGTCTCGTCGGTGACGACGCCGTCGTCGAGGCGGAGCCCGGATCCCTCGAGCCAGCCGGTGTTCACCGCGACGCCGATGCCGACGACGACCAGGTCGGCGTCGACGGTCGAGCCGTCGGCGAGGACCACCGCCCGGACCCGCTCGGCGCCGTCGGGCGCCGTGTCGGTCTCGAACCCCTGGACCCCGGTACCGAGCCGCAGGTCGACGCCGTGGTGCTCGTGGAGGCGGGCGCACACCGCGCCCATCTCGGCGCCCAGGGCCCGCTCGAGCGGGACGGGCAGGGCCTCCACGACCGTGACCGCGAGGTCGCGGTGCCGACAGCTCGCCGCCACCTCGGCGCCGATGAAGCCGGCACCGATCACGACCACCCGGGCCGCTCCGCCGTCGAGGGCCTCACGGACGGCCACCGCGTCGTCGAGATCACGCAGCACGTGGATGCCGGCGATGCCCTCGGTGCCCGGGAGGCGACGGGCCGCGGCGCCGGTGGCGACGACGACCTGTCCGAACTCCTCCGTCGTCGTCGCGCCCGGGCCGTCGAGGCTCAGGCGACGGGTGGCGGCGTCGAGCGCCACCGCCCGGCAACCGAGTTGCCACTCGAGATCGAGGTCCTCGGTGGCGGCGGGCAGGACGATGCGGTCGATCCCCCAGTCCCCGGTGAGGACCTGCTTCGAGAGCGGAGGGCGGTCGTAGGGCGTGTGGGGGTCGGCGTCGACGACGGTCAACCGCCCGCCGAACCCCTCGTGGCGGAGGGTCCGCGCCGCGTGCAGGCCGGCCAGCGACGCGCCGACGACGGCGATCGAGTCATCCATGGGTCACGGGCCCCGCCTCGTGGGTGGGGATCGTGACCGCTCAGTCCTCCGCGATCGAGATCGCCTGCTTCGGGCAGCGCTGCACCGCTTCCTCGAGCTTGGCCCTCATCGATTCCGGGGGCGTCTCGTCGAGCACGTAGAGGAAGTCGTCATCACGCACCTCGAACACCTCGGGCGCGATGCCCATGCAGATTGCGTTGCTCTCGCACAGGTCGAAATCGACGACGACTCGCATGATGATCCCCTCGTTGGTCCGGCTCGTCTGACGGCCCGCCCATCATGCCCCATCCCGGGAAGGCCGGCGCACCGGAGCCCGGCTCGCAGCGGCACCGGCCGATGGGGTGTGCCGCCGATCTGAGGGTGTGTCAGATTGTCGGGATGACCTCAACCGCCCCGCTCGCCGGCGTCCGCATCCTCGAGGCCTCGATGCTCGGACCCGCCGCCATCACCCAGCCCCTCGTCGACCTCGGCGCCGAGGTCATCAAGGTCGAGCCGCCGGCCGGGGACTACGGGCGCGAGATGACCTGGCCGATCGTCGAGGGCACCTCGCTGCTCTTCCTGCACGCCAACCGCGGCAAGCGCAGCATCGCCATCGACCTGCGCACGCCCGAGGGCGTGGAGGTCTTCCGCGAGCTGGCCCGCACCGCCGACGCGGTCGTCGAGGCCATGCGCCCCGGCGCCCTGGCCCGCCGGGGCCTCGGCTACGACGACCTGAAGGCCGTCAACCCGAAGATCGTCTTCATGACCATCTCCGGCTACGGCATGACCGGCCCCTACAAGGACCTGCCGTCGCACGGGATCGCCTACGACACGTGGGCCGGCATCGTGTCGCCCGCCTACGACGAAGAAGGCTTCTGCTACATCCCCGAGCACCTCTCGGTGGGCATCAACGCCGCCCCGGTGATGGGGGCCATGGGGATCCTCGCCGGGATCGTGAAGGCCCAGGCCACCGGCGAGGGGTGCCAGATGGAGATCGCCCAGGCCGACGCCGCGGCGGCCATGGACTGGCTGCGCAGCGAGACCTACCGGGCCTACGAGCGGCCCGAGTCCGAGGTCACCGGCAACAAGGCCGACGGCTACGAGCGCCGTGCCCCGGGCACCGGCGGCATGAAGGAGGGCGTCCGGTACCAGATGTACGACAGCGCCGACGGGCACATCCTGTTCATGTCGTCGGAGCAGTCCTTCTGGAAGAGCTTCTGCGAGAACATCGGGCGGCCCGACCTGTTCGAGCGCTACCCCGGCTCGAAGTACGCCGACCACGCCCGCGGCAACCGGGAGCTGCAGGCCGAGCTGCGCGACATCTTCCTCACCAAGACCTCCGACGAGTGGATGGCGTGGGCAGCCGAGAACGACGCCCTCCTGGCTCCGGTCAACACGCCCCGGACCCTCGCCGACGACCCGCACTTCAAGGCCCGCATGCCGTGGCTCCCGAAGGAGACCCACGGGGCCGACATGCTCCCGAGCCCCGTCAAGCTCGTCGGCGCCGAGCTCCCCGACCCGGGGATGGCCCCGACCACCGGCCAGCACACCGACGAGGTCCTGAGCGAGCTGCTCGGCTACGACGCCGACCGCATCGCCGCCCTCCGGGCGTCCGGCGCGGTCACGTAGGCCCGCCGCTGATCGCGAGCGGCTCCCCGCCCCGGCGGCGTCGCGAGCCACGCCGCTAACGTCGGAGCGTGCCCGAGGACCGACCACTCGCCGATCCGTCGGCGTCGCTCGGCCGGGTGCCGAAGGCCGACGCCGGGCACATGCCGGCCGGAGCGGGTGTCATGAACACCCAGGTTCCGCGCACGCCGTCGGTCCTGCGGATCATCGGGCGCATCCTCGTACTCGGCATCGCCGCCGTCGCGCTCTACGGCCTGGCCCCGCAGCTGCTCGACATGTGGGAGACGGTGCCGCGCCTGCTCGGGCTGCCCTTCCTCTGGTTCGCCGTCATGTTCGTGCTCATGGCGGGGAGCTACGCGTGCGTGTGGTGGCTGACCCGCATCGCGCTGCCGCAGGTCTCCTGGTTCGTCGCCACCACCTCCCAACTCGTCTCGAACGCCGTGGCCAAGACCGTGCCCGGCGGAGGTGCGATGGGGGCTGCCGCGGGCTTCCGCATGCTGTCCGTCTCGGGGATCAACAAGGGGACGGCGGGCGCAGCGCTCACCGCGACGGCGATCATCTCCAACGGCGTGCTGTTCATGCTCCCGCTGGTGGCGCTGCTGCTCTCGATCGTGGGCGCACCGGTGCCGAACGGGCTGGACCGCGTGGCCTGGGGAGGGGCCGCTCTCTTCGTGCTCATGTTGGTGGTGGGCTTCGTGCTCGTCCGGTTCGACCGTCCCCTCCAGGTGCTCGGCCGTCTCGTCGAGCGGGCGTCCGAACCCGTCCTGCGCCGCCTCCACCGGGAGGGCGGTCCCACCGCGGAGGGGCTGGTGGCCCAACGCAACCTCATGGTCGAGGGCCTGGGGGCGCGGTGGCGCACGGCTCTCGTGGCCGCGATCGGCAACTGGCTCCTCGACTACTTCGCGCTGGTCTGCGCGCTGATGGCGGTCGGGGTCCGCCCCCGGTTCAGCCTCGTGCTACTGGCCTACGGTGCCGCCGCGGTGCTGGCCATGATCCCCATCACCCCCGGTGGGCTGGGGTTCGTCGAGGCGGGCCTCACGGCGATGCTGGTACTGGCCGGCGTCCCCTCCGACCAGGCCCTGTTGGCCACGCTGGCCTACCGGGTCGTCTCGTACTGGCTGCCGCTGCCGGCGGGACTCGTGGCCCACTTCGCCTTCCGGCACCGCTACGGGAGCGCCGCGGTCCCCCTCACCACCTGAGTTGACCGGACCCGCCTCACTACAGGTCACGCCCCTCCCCGCCGATCACTCCGGGGCCGATGACGCACGTCACGCGACGATCCGGGAAGGAATCCGGGGCCTCCGCCGTTGCAGAGGTCAGTCCGTTCCGAAGGGGAGCCACGAGATGGCCGAGTCCACCACCACCACGTCCGCCCGACACCTCGACGGGGCCGCCACCCTGCGGGCCCGCGCCACCAGCCTGCGTGAGCAGGCGGGGTCCCTCGACGAGGTCCTCTCGCTCACCTACCGCCGCCGGGCCAGCGAGCTCGAGCTCGAGGCCTTCCTCCTCGACGCCCAGGCCGGCGTCGAGGCCCCCGAGGTGCACTCCGCGGCCTGATCCCCCGACGGGAGCGGGTCCCCCCACCCGCCCCGTCCGCGCCGTGGTCCCCCTCCACGAGCGCATGCGATGCCCGCCCTCCCCGGGGCGGGCATCGCCGCGTCCGGCGCCGCCTACGATCCCCGGGGCGCCGGCCGGGCGCGACGACGACACGAGGAGCACACGTGGGGTACCCCAAGGACATCCGGATCATCGAGACCTTCGTCGGGATGCCGAGCCGCAACCGTCGCGAGGTCTACAAGTTCCTCGCCCCCCACCTCCGCGACGACTCGAGCAAGGACATGCGCTTCCCTGCGCAGTACATGTTCAAGGACGTCCCCAGCGACATCGAGGAGAGCGTCGACCCCGTCGCCCTCCTCGTCGACAACCTCGACCGCTACAACATCGAGACGGCGATGCTGGGGCTCACCGACAACCCGGACTGCGCCCGGGCCGTCGAGGAGCACCCGGACCGGTTCGTCACCTGCGTGGAGATCGACCCCAACGACACGATGCCGGCGATCGCGAAGATCCGCGAGTCCGTCGAACGGTTCCCGGTGCGCGCCGTGAGCACCTTCCCGGCCGGCTACCGGGTCCCCCTGAACGACAAGAAGATGTACCCCGTCTACGCCACGTGCGTGGAGCTCGACCTCCCGATCTTCGTCTGCGTGGGCATCCCAGGGCCCCGCATCCCCTTCGCACCCCAGCACGTGGAGCTGATCGACGAGGTCATGTACGACTTCCCCGACCTGACCTTCGTGATGCGCCACGGCGCCGAACCCTGGACCGAGCTGGCCATGAAGCTCATGCTCAAGTGGCCCAACCTCTACTACTCGACGTCGGCGTTCGCCCCGAAGCACTACCCGAAGGCGATCCTCGACTACGCCAACACGCGCGGCGCCGACAAGGTCATGTACGCCGGGTACTTCCCCGCCGGGCTCAGCTACGAGCGGATCTTCGGGGACATGGAGAACGTGGGCCTCAAGGACGACGTGTGGCCGAAGTTCCTCCGTGAGAACGCCCTGAGGGTGCTCAAGCTGGGCTGACCTCCGCCGGAGCCCCGGCCGGGGCGCGTCGCGCGCTGCGGTCGGGTCTCAGGCGTCGAGGGCCTGGCGGTGCTGCTCCATCAGCCGGTACAGCCGGTCGAGGTCGTCGACGGCGGGCAGCGCCAGTCGCTGGCCCGAGTTGAGCTCGATCTCGAGGTTCCAGAAGCCGGGGATGACGTCGATCGCCAGGATCCGGTACCAGGGGATGTCACGGCGCAGGGGCCAGTTGCGCTGGATGCGCAGCCCTTCGGGACGCACCACGACGACGGGACCCCACAGGATGCGCAGTCCGGCGACGCACGCCAGCGCCACGACGGCACTGGCCACCCGGAACCAGAGCTCGGGCCCCGCGAACCACGCCCATGATCCGGCCAGCAGCATGCACACGACCAGCACGACCGTGCGCACCACGCGGGCCACGGGCCGCATGTGCAGACGGAAGCCGATGCCTCTCACGGGTCCAGTCTGGCCCGTCCGGGCGACAACGACGACGCACACGGCCCCGGTGGACCGTCGCCGTGGCCGCTCACGCCTTCAGGATGTCGCGCCACGGCAGGTCCTTGTCGGGGCTGGCGTCCCTGGGCAGGCCGAGGGCGCGCTCGGCGATCATGTTGCGGTGCACCTCGTTGGTCCCCCCACCGATCCGCGAGGCGAACTGGCTGAGCACGGCCGTCTGCCAGAACCCGTTCTCGAAGGCGTCGCCGGCGGAGAGCAGGCCGCCGGCCCCCTCGACGGCGAGGCCGAGGTTCACCTTGATCTCCGTCGACTGGGTGAGGAAGTTCTTCATCACCGACGGGTCGGGCGGCGAGCCGTTGCCGTGCATGATGAACGTCTGCATGCGCAGACCCAACCACTGCAGCATCTTCTCCCGCGAATACACGTCGGCGAGCCCCTGGCGGACCACCGGGTCGTCGGTGCGGCCGTGGGCCCTGGCCGCCGACAGCAGCGACGCGTAGCTCGACGCGCCCCCGCCCCCGGACCCGATCATGCCGGCCTCGCTGGTGAGCACGGTCCGGGTGACCGGCCAGCCGCCGTTGACCTCGCCCACGACGTTCTCCACCGGGATGCGGACGTCGTTGAAGAACACCTCGTTGAAGTGCGCCTGGCCGGTGGCCTGGCGCAGCGGGCGCACCTCGACTCCCGGGGAGTGCATGTCCACGATGAAGAACGTGACGCCCTTGTGCTTGGGCACGTCGGGATCGGTGCGGGCGATGAGGATGCCGTAGTCGGCGAACTGCGCCTGGGTGTTCCAGACCTTCTGGCCGTTCACCACGAACTCGTCGCCGTCACGCACCGCCCGGGTGCCGAGGGCGGCGAGGTCGGACCCTGCGCCGGGCTCGCTGAAGAGCTGGCACCACATCTCGTCGCCACGCAACAGCGGCTGAAGGTACCGGTCCTGCTGCTCGGCGTTGCCGTGACGCATGATCGGCGGGCCCACGAGGGAGAGCGCCGCTCCGAGGAAGCCGGCCGTCACGTCGAAGGCGGCCGCCTCCTGGCCGAAGATGATGGCCTCGGCCGGCGACCCGCCCCGGCCGCCGAACTCCTTCGGCCAGGTGATGCCCGCCCAACCGTTGTCGTAGAGCGTGCGCTGCCACTCTCGGGTGCGCTCCATGTAGGCCTCGGCGGCCTCCTCGCTCTCGTCCACCGGACCGCGCGACCAGTCGGCGTCCGTGCCGGTCTTCGGGGTGGCGTGGGCCTGCAGGAACGCCCGGATCTCGGCCCGGAGCGCAGCTTCCTCGGGGGACTCGTCGAAGTTCACGCCGCCGACTCTAGAGCCGCCCGTCCCCGGCCCCCCAACCCCGTCGCCGGTCGCCCCGGGGCCCGCCGTAGGGTGGGACGCCATGCTCCGAACCCGTGCCGCTCGCACCTTCGCGGGGGCCCGGCGCGTGCTCGCGACAGGCGTCGTCGGCCTCGCCGTCGCCGCCGCCGGGCTCACCGCGTGCACCGACGACGGTACCGACGCCGGGGGCGGGACCACCTCCACCACCCTCGCCCCGGAGGCCGTGCCCGTCGACGACCCGCTGGCCTTCGCCACCTACACCGATCCGACGACGCTGATCGTCGCCCAGGTCGGTGAGCGCTTCGCCATCGTGCTGCCCGCCGAGCCGACCGAGGGGTTCCGCTGGGAGGTCGTCGAGGGCCCGAACCCCGACGTGGTGGTGTCCCTCGGCCTGCAGTTCGTGCCCCGCGAGAGCGTGCCGACCACCACGACCACCACGACCACCCCGCCGCCCCCACCCCCCGATCCCGGCGCGCCCGTCGACGCGCCCGCGGTGGGGACCGATGTGCCCGTGCCGCCGCCTGCGGAGACCGCCCCGCCCCCGCCGACCGAGGCGCCGACCACCACGGTGCCCACCCGTGCCGCCCAGGTCCTGTCCTACGTCGCCCGGGCGCCGGGATCGACCGCGGTCACCCTCCGCTACCTCCGGGTGGGCGCCGTCGCCGACGACTCGACCACCACCGTCACCTTCGTCATGGAGGTGCCGGTCCCGGCCTGACCGCAGCACTGCTGCGGTGACGTCACCGTCAGGCGGCGTCGCGGCCCTCCCGACCCCCCGCGCCCTCTCCGCCCTCCGACGGCTCCCGCTCGTCGCGCAGCCGGCGGATGTCGTCCTCGAGCAGATAGCCCGGCGGCACGTCCTCCTCGAGGGCGAGGGGGCGCATGACGACGTCGATGGCCAGCCAGATGGTGCGTGAGAACGGGAAGAAGAGGAGCGGCACGGCGACTGCCGCCGCCAGGTCGATCAGGCCGATCGCCGCCATCGGGGTCTCGGGGTAGGTGCTCGCCATGCCCACGATGAGGATGGCGACCACGACGACCTGGACGAGCACGACGTTGAGGAACCAGGACCCCAGCCAGTGACCGGGGAGGCGGTTGAACCGCAGTCCGCACCGGGGGCACGACGGCACCATCCGCAGCCATTGCCGGAACAGGTGGCCCTCGCCGCACACCGCGCAACGCCGTGTGAAGCCCCGGCGCAGGATCGTGGACGTGGGCGTCGACACCGTCCCAGTGTGCCCGACAGGGCGCGCCACTGCCGAGCCCGGGGCGACACGCTGGGTAGCCTCGCCGGATGGACGAAGGGGCGGGACGAGCGCAACCGCGACCCGAGGCCGAGGGGCGCGAGGACGAGGTCGGTGCCCTGGCCGAGAAGCTGCTGGCGCTCGCCGAGAGCGACCTCCGCGACTACTCCCCCGTCTACGACCGACTCGCCACCGCACTGGCCGGGGACCCCGAGGCCCTGGCCGCGGTGGCCGGCGTGGTGTCCCCGGGCAAGGCGCCGGTGCTGCTCCTCGCGGTGACCCACGACATGGCGCTGGCCGAACCGGCCGGTCGCCTCGCCCGGCTCTACCGGGGCGCCGACCGCGACGACCCCTGGCCGACGTTCCGCTCCCTGCTCCTCGAGCGGACCGCCGAGGTGCGCGCCGCGATGGCGGCGCGCACCGTGCAGACCAACGAGGTGGGCCGCTCCGCCGCACTGCTCCCGGCGGTCACCGAGGCCGTGGCGCGCGTCGACGGCGACAGACCGGTGGCGCTGGTCGAGATCGGGCCGAGCGCCGGGCTCAACCTCTTCTTCGACCGGTTCTCGGTGACCTACCTCGGGGCCGACGCCACGCCCCTCGTCCGGGCCGGCCCCACGGAATCACCGGTGCGCCTCACCTGCGAGGTCCGCTCGGCGCTCCCCCCGCTGCCGACCTCACCCCTCGACATCGTTCGCCGGGAAGGCATCGATCCGAACCCGATCGACGTCACGGACCCCGTCGCCTGCCGATGGCTGTCGGCCTGCATCTGGCCGGGCGTCCCCGATCGGGCCGACCGCCTCGAGGCGGCGATCACCGTGGCGCGGCGTGACCCGCCGGTGCTCCACCGAGGCGACGCCCGTACCGACCTCGCCCCGCTGCTGGCCGCGGTCCCCGACGCGACGGTGCCGATCGTGATCGCCACGTGGGCGCTCGCCTACCTGGACGGTCAGGGCCGCCGGGACGTGTGCGCAACCGTCGACGCGCTCGGACGAGACCGCGACGTCGCCCTCGTGACCGCCGAGAGCCCCCACGTCACCCCATGGGTGGACGACACCGAGCACGAGCGGACGACGACGGACGGCGACGGGACGGCGACCCTGCTCGGCCTGCGCCAGTGGCGGGGCGGCGAGGTCGAGACCACGGCGCTCGGGTGGATGCACCCCCACGGACGCTGGCTGGACTGGGGTGAACGACGATGAGCGATTTCGTCCTCCGTCGGCGAGCGGCGCGGGTCGTGCTGCTCGACGAAGCAGCGCGGGTGCTGCTGCTGTCCGCCCGCGATCCCGCCGACGCCGGCAAGGGGTCGTGGTGGGAGATCCCCGGCGGGGGCATCGACGGCGCCGAGGACTCCGCCGACGCCGCCCGTCGTGAGCTGTTCGAGGAGACCGGGATCAGCGACGTCGAGATCGGGCCGTGCGTGTGGACCCAGCATGCGCGCTTCACCTTCGCCGGCTGGCGCTTCGACCAGCACGAACACGTCCACGTCGGCTGGTGCGACGGGGTCGACCTGACCCGGCTGCGCCCCGGAGGCCTCGAGGCGTTCGAGGCCATGGCCTTCTCCGGGCCACGGTGGTGGGAGCTCGACGAGCTCCTGGCCAGCGACGACACCGTGCTGCCCGTGCGCCTTCGGGAGTTCCTGCCGGACCTCGTGGCCGGCCGCCTCCCGCACGAGCCGCTCGACATCACGCACTCCGGCCCCGGACCGTTCGACCGATCGTGATCCGCAGGTGAGCCGCACAGCCGCACGGGGCGGTGCCGGGGACCCGACCGAGCACCTCGCCCGCACCTTCCTGAGAGGGTGCACGAAGCGCTGCGGGGTGTGCGGACGCGGCCGGCTGTTCCGCCGGTGGTTCCGGATGCTCGACCGCTGCCCCCGATGCGGTCTGCGGTTCAACCGGATCGAGGGCCACTGGACCGGCGACATCGGGATCAACACGATCGTCAGCTTCGGTGCGCTGCTCCTGGTGCTCCTCGGTGGGTTCTTCGTGACCTGGCCGGACCCCCCCGGGCTCGGCCTCGTGCTGGCCGGCGTGGCCACTGCGGCGATCGTGCCGCTGGCCTTCCTCCCGTTCTCGAAGACCATCTGGCTCGCCATCGACCTCATGCTCCGCCCGCTCGAGCCCGGCGAGGTCCGCGAGGGCTTCGGGGGCGTTTCCACAGAATCCACTCCACCTCCGCCGCGATCGCGCCGATAACTGCCAGGAGTCTGGCGAGGCCGGACACGCGTTCCGGGAGGTCGGGCCATCGTGGCGAAGCTCACCAA
The DNA here is from genome assembly GCA_025455885.1 of Acidimicrobiales bacterium. Taxonomy (NCBI): domain Bacteria; kingdom Bacillati; phylum Actinomycetota; class Acidimicrobiia; order Acidimicrobiales; species Acidimicrobiales bacterium. The sequence continues at coordinate 22,751 of JALOLR010000010.1, read as the reverse complement.
GTACCTGATTGCGGCAGCGGTGGTCGTGGCCGTGGCCGTCGCCACCGTCGCAGCCGCCGCGGCGGGTCTGCTCGCAGGTGCAGTGGTGTTGCTGGTCCTCGTGGTGGTCGCGCTGGTCGTCCTGCGCTTCCAGGCCGCCCGTCAGGAGAAGGCTGCGAGCGCCGACTGGGTCGAGACGCTGGGCGAGGCCGCCGTCACGGACGAGGACCTCGGCGGGTGGGTGCCCACCCCGGCCCGGTCGGGGCGCCTCGTCATCGATCCCTCGGTCTTCGCCAGCCCTGCCGTGGCCGACGCCGCCGACGGCTTCGAGGGGCTCACCGACAGCGCCCTGGCCGACGCCGGGGATGCGCCGATCGACTGGTCCGTCCCCGCCGAGTGGGGTCAGGGCCCTCTGCCCGACGAGTCCACCGTGGACGAGGGCACGCCCGGCGAGGTCGTGGAGCTGACCTTCGGCGACGACGGGGACCGGGCCGACGAGGCCGCCCGTCACGACGAGCCCCCCGAGTCGGGCCCGGCGGTCGTCGGTGACGACTGGGCGACGCCGGACGACGCGCCCGGCCACGACGGCTCCCTGGGCGGCGTCGCCGAAGGGCCAGTGGCGGCGCCGGTCGAGATCCACGAGAGCACCCACGCCGAGACGCTCAGCTTCGCGACGGCCGGCGTGTCCCGCAACGGCAACGGACTGATCGACTGGTCCGGTCCGGTGCACCCGGTGGAGGAGCACATCCACACCGCGGACGACATCCTCGAGGCCAGCGCGGCGACTGCGCTGCCCACCGTCGACGACCGCCCCGCCCCGGCCGCCGGCTCCGAGCTGGCCCGCCTGCTGGCCAAGGTCGAGGCCCGCCTCCGCGACTACGAGTGATCCGGTCGGCGGGCGGCGGGCATCCGGAGCTCGCCCGCCCCCACAGGGGCGCCCGTCGCGGCGCGGCTGCTTGACCGACCGGACCCGAGGGTGTGGGCTACCGCCATGCACACCGCACTGACCGACGTCCTCGAGATCGAGCACCCGGTGATGCTCGCCGGCATGGGCGGGGTCAGCTACCACGCGCTGGTGGCGGCGGTGAGCGAGGCCGGGGGCTTCGGGTGCATGGGTGCCTCGACGATGAGCACCGAACGGATGATCGCCGAGATGGAGCTGGTGCGAGGGCTCACCGCCAAGCCGTTCGGCGTCGACCTCCTGACGGCCATGCCCGGCGACATGCCCGCCCAGGTGCAGGCCATCATCGACCACGGCGGACGGGTCTTCGTGGCCGGGCTGGGCGTGCCCCGCGACGTCGTCCGGCTGTGCCACGACAACAACATCCTCATCGCGTCGATGTGCGGGAAGGTCCGCCACGCCGTGGCCGCCGTCGCCGCGGGCTGCGACCTGGTGATCGCCCAGGGCACGGAGGCGGGCGGCCACACCGGGACGGTGGCCACCATGGCGTTGGTCCCCCAGGTCGTCGACGCCGTCGAGGGTCGGGTGCCGGTGGTCGCCGCAGGCGGTCTCTTCGACGGGCGGGGGCTCGCCGCTGCCCTCACCCTCGGTGCGGCCGGGGTGTGGGTGGGGACCCGGTTCATCGCCACGCCCGAGGCGTGGGGCACCCCCGGGTACAAGGAGCGCCTCGTGGCCATGGCCGAGGACGACACGGTCGTCACACGCGCCTACACCGGCAAGACCTGCCGGGTGAACCGCAACGCCTACACCCAGGCCTTCGAGGACGCCGGCGGACGGGCCGACCCGTTCCCGGCGCAGTTCGTGAAGTCCATGGGCGACGGCGCCAACCACCTCGGCCTCGGTCCCGACACCGAGGTCGATCCCGACATCGAGTTCTGGCCCGCCGGCCAGGCCGTCGGCGGCATCGACGGGATCGAGCCGGCCGGCGACGTCGTGCGCAGGTTCGTCGCCGAGGCCGAAGCCGTCCTCGACCGGGTCGCCTCGCTGCGCTGAACGGGACTCAGCCCGGGGTCAGGCCGTCCACTCCCTGATCTTCTCGATGATCGCGAGGGGGTCGGGGCCGACGGGGACGATGTTGAGGACGGTCACCCCGGCCTCGGCGTAGGCGGCCAGGCGCTCCTTGACGAAGCCCTCGGGCCCGCAGAGGTTGGTGAGCTCGAGGAAGTCGGCGGGGACCTTCGCGGCGGCCTCGTCCTTCCGACCGTCGAGGTAGAGGTCCTGGATCTCGGCGGCCTCCGCCTCGTAGCCGTACCGGCACATGAGGTCGTTGTAGAAGTTGCGGCCCCTGGCGCCCATGCCGCCGACGTAGAGCGCCACCATGGGTCGGGTCATCTCGACGGTGGGGCCGGCGTCCTCCCCGATCGCCACCACGCCCCCGGCGGCGATCTCGAGCGGACCGAGGTCCGGTTCGCGACGGGCGGCGCCGGCGTCGAGGTCGTCGCCCCACACCTCCCGGGCCCGCTCGGGGACGAAGAAGATGGGCAGCCAGCCGTCGGCCTTCTCGGCGGTCATGGCCACGTTGCGGGGGCCGAGCGACGCCACCCAGATCGGGATCCGCTCGCGGACGGGGTGGGCGATGATCTTGAGGGGCTTGCCGAGCCCGGTCCCCTCCCCGGGCGGGAGCGGGAGCCGATAGTGGCGTCCCTCGTAGGTGACCCGGTCACGCCGCCAGACCGACCGGCAGATGTCGATCATCTCCCGGGTGCGCCCCAGGGGCGCGTCGTACTTCACGCCGTGGAACCCCTCGATCACCTGCGGTCCGGAGGCGCCCAGCCCGAGGATGAAGCGACCGTCGGACAAGGCGTCGATGCCTGCGGCGGTCATGGCCATCAACGTCGGGGTGCGCGTGTAGATCGGCAGGATGCCGGCGCCGATGGTGATGGTGTCGGTGGTCGCCGCGAGGTACCCCATGAAGCTCGGTCCGTCGAAGCCGTAGGCCTCGGCCACCCAGGCGATGTCGAGACCCGCCTTCTCGTAGGTCGACACCCGCTCGGCGGAGGCCTTGAACCCTCCGGCGTAGTCGATCTGCATGCCCAGCTTCACGGTGTCCCCCTGTCCTGCGACCCCGGCCGTGGGCCGGTGGCGGTCGCGACGTCGAGTCGGTGCGGTCAGTGCCCCGCCGGGCCGTCGGCGAGGTCGGCCAGCGCGGCCTCGCGACGCTCGCGGCGCTGGGCCTCCCACTCGGCCTGCTGGGCCTCACGGGCGCGTGCCGCGGCGTCGGCCTTCCAGTCCTTCAGGTCGGCGAGCTGGGCGGCATCGAGGCTCGACAGCTCCATGCCGTTCTCGAAGAGGACGTGGTAGCGGATCCACGTGACGCCGGCGACGTAGTACACCCTCCCGGGCGTGCCGGCCGGGACGCCCGGCAGGTCGGCGACGGCGACCACCTTCTGGTGGCGGCGGAAGACCTGTTCGGTGCTGATCGACGGGACCATGGGGCGCTCCGGGGTGGGGCCCCGTCCGGGCGGGACGGGGGACACGGCGACGTTACCGGTCGGGGAGGCCTCCGACGAAGACGACGGGAGCCCCCTGTCCGTTGGGCGGGGCCACGGGACCTCGGTACTGTCGTGGCCTCGAACGACCACGGGCCCGCACGGGCGCCCAGGAGGACACCACACATGGCCGACATCGGCTTCGACGGAAGGGTCGCCATCATCACCGGGGCGGGCGGCGGCCTCGGGCGCGAGCACGCCCTCGAGCTGGCCCGCCGCGGCGCCCGCATCGTGGTGAACGACCTCGGCGGCTCGGTGTCCGGCGAGGGCGGCGACGTCGGCCCCGCCCAGAAGGTGGTCGAGGAGATCGTCGCCCTCGGCGGCGAAGCCGTCGCCGACACCAACTCCGTGGCCACCGCCGACGGGGGCAAGGCCGTCGTGCAGACCGCCCTCGACGCGTTCGGCACGGTCGACATCGTGGTCAACAACGCGGGGATCCTGCGCGACAAGTCCTTCCACAACCTCACCCCCGAACTGCTCGAGCCCGTGATCCAGGTGCACCTGCTGGGCGCCTTCCACGTCACCCAGCCCGCCTGGCTGATCATGCGCGAGAAGGGCTACGGGCGGGTGGTGTCGACGTCGTCGAACTCGGGGATCCTCGGCAACTTCGGCCAGGCCAACTACGGGGCGGCGAAGATGGGCCTCGTCGGCTTCACGCGGGTGCTGGCCATCGAGGGGCGCAAGGCGAACATCAAGGTCAACGCCATCGCCCCGGTCGCCAAGACCCGGATGACCGAGGAGATGTTCGGTGCGGCCGGCGAGGCGCTCGACCCCAGGCTGGTGAGCCCGCTGGTCGCGTACCTCGCATCGGAAGCCTGCGAGGTGAGCGGCGAGGTCTACTCCGCGGCGGGCGGCATCATCAGCCGGTTCTTCGTCGGGCTGACCCCGGGGTACTACAACCCGCAGCTCACGGCCGAGGACATCGCCGAGCACTGGGACGAGATCCGCGACGAGACCGGCTACATCGTCCCCGAGGACTCGAGCGGCGAGATCTCGAAGATCGTCGACACGGTCCTGGGCAGGGGCTGACCCCCCACCGGTCGCCGGCCGCCCGTCACTCCGTGGAGATGGCCCGCAGCACGTCGAGGCGGGCCGCCCGACGCGCTGGGGGCACGGCCGCCAGCACCCCGGCGGCGGCGGCCATCACCACCACGACGACGAGCTGGACGACCGGGAAGGTGAGGTCGGTGAAGCCCTCGCTGCGCAACGACGTGACGAGGGCCCACCCGAAGAAGGCTCCGATCACGAGGCCGAGCACGGTGCCCATCACGGCGATGATCACCGACTCCCAGCGCACCGCCGACCGGAGCTGCCTGCGGGTCATCCCCACCGCCCGCAGCAGGCCGAGCTCCCGGGTGCGCTCGAAGATGGACAGGGCGAGGGTGTTGGCGATCCCGATGAGCGCGATGACCACCGCCAGGAGCAACAGCACGTAGACGAGGTTCAGGAGCTGGTTGATCTGTCCGACGATCGAGTCCGCGAACTCGGTCTTGTCCTGGAGGTCGGCGTTCGGGAAGGGATCGGTGACGGCGGCCACCGCCGCCCGGCCCTCGTCGAGCGACACGCCCGGCGCCAGCTGTAGGTACACGAAGGTGTCGAGCTGGACGTCGTTGTTGGCCTCGAACGTGGCGAGCCCGGTGGCGTACTCGCCGAGGATCTGCTGCTCGTCGAAGAACGCCACGACCTCGAGCTCCTGGGCCCCGGTGGCCGGATAGACGACCGGGACGGTGTCGCCCAGGGCCAGGCCCTTTTCGTCGGCCGTGCCCTGGTAGACGGCGATGGTGCCCGGCTCGTCGAGGGCCGTGAGGTCGCCCGCGGAGACCTGCAGGTCGCCGATCTGGACGAACGTGGACGCGTCGACGGCGTAGAGCAGGGTACCCGAGCCGTCGACGAGCGCCGGGCCGATGCGCTCGGACGAGACGACCGCCACCTCGGGGAGGGCGGCGATCCCGGAGGCCACCGTCGGGGGGAGCCCGCCGCCGATCCCGGCGTTGCTCTGCACGACGAGGTCGCCGAGGAAGCCCTCGTCGACCGTCCCCCGGATCGAGGTCGACGCCGACGCCGCCACGATGGTGATGAAGCCGACGAGCCCGACCCCGATCATCAGCGCGGCGGCGGTGGCCGAGGTGCGCTTGGGGTTGCGCATGGCGTTCTCACGGGCCAGCCGACCGGCGATGCCCCTCAGGCGGGGCAGGGGGGAGGCGAGCGCCCCGGCCAGCGGACGGGCGAGCACGGGGCCGAGGACGGCGACGCCGAGGAAGGTGACGGCCGCTCCGAGCCCGACGAGCGCGACGGCGTTGTCGATGTCGGCCCACAGACCGCCGGCCACCATGACGATCCCGAGCGTGAGGATCGCCACACCGGCCAGCATCCGGGTGAGGGACCGGCCCGACTCGTCGATCGCCACGTCACGCATGGCGGCGATGGGCGGCACCCGGGACGCCTTGCGGGCCGGGAAGTAGGCCGACGCGAGGGTGATCACCACGCCGACGACCAGGGGGATCACGACCGCGCTCGGCTCGATGGTGAGCCCGGTGGCGGGGATGTCGATGCCGAGCAGGGCGAACAGGTTGCGCAGCACGACGGCGACCCCGAGACCGGCGACCACGCCGAGCGCCGAGGCGAGCACGCCCGTGACGAGGGCCTCGACCATGACCGATCCGAGCACCTGGCGGCGACCCGCCCCGATGGCCCGCAGCAGGGCCATCTCGCGGGTGCGCTGCGCGACGATGATCGAGAAGGTGTTGTAGATGATGAACGAGCCGACGAACAGGGCGATGAGCGCGAACACCAGCAGGAACGTGTTGAAGAACCCGAGAGCCTGACGGGTCTGGGTCTGTTGCTCCTCGGTGAGCTCGGCGCCGGTGATGGCCTGCGCCGTCTCGGGGAGGGCCGCGTCGAGCCGGGCGGCGAGGTCGTCGGGGCCGACCCCCTCCTCGGCGATCACCGAGACCGCCGAGAGCCTCCCGGGGAGCCCGACGACCCGTTGTGCCGTCGGGAGGTCGAACACGGCGAGCGTGGCCCCGAGGGGGCTGTCGACCTTCCCGAAGCGGGTGGTGCCGACCACGGTGAACGCCTCGGATCCCGAGGCCGAGAGGACCGTGACCTCGTCGCCGACCTCGAAGCCGTTGGCGTCGGCCGTGCCCTTGTCCATCACGACCTCGCCGTCCCCCTCCGGGGGTCGGCCGGCGGCGAGGTTCAGCGGGCTCAGCTCGGGATCCTCGATCCAGTTGAAGCCGAGGGTCGGCGCGCCCTGGTTCGGGTTCCCGATGGCTCGGCCGTCCTTGTCGACGAACTGGGCGTAGCCGGTGACGTCCGGTGAGGCGGTCCGGACGCCGTCGACGGCCGCCACCTCGGCGACGATCCCCTCGTCGAGCGTGCCGCGCTGCTCACCGAACTCGGTGTCGACCACCTCGGCGGAGCGCACCTGGACGTCGGTGCCGGCGTTGATGTCGGCGTAGAGCCCGTCGAAGGTGGCCCCGATGGTGGCGGTGAGCACGAGCGTGCCGGACATGAACGCCACCCCGAGGAGGATGGCCAGCGCCGTCGTGGCCAGCCGCAGCTTGTGGGCGATGAGCCCCCGCAAGGTGACACGCAGCACCGCTGACCCCTGTCCGCTCGAACGGGTCGGACCGGCCGGTCCGCGGTGTCAGAGTCTCGCACCATCCGCGCCGGGACGGGGACCGGGTCGTGCCCCGTCCTAGGATCCCCCGACCGCCGACCACCCGACCACCCGACCGACCGCACCTCGCCCGAACCGGGAGACCTCGCCCCCATGGACGACAACTCCGTGATCGTCGGCCTGGGCACGATCGTGGTGCTCGGGGTCGGCATGCAGTGGCTGGCCCGACGGGTCCGGCTCCCGGCCATCCTGTTGCTCATCGCCGCGGGACTGGTCGTCGGGCCGTGGCTCGACCTCGTCGACTCCGACGAGATCTTCGGCGACTCCCTGTTCCCGGTCGTCTCGCTCGCCGTCGGCCTGTTGCTCTTCGAGGGCGGGCTCGGACTCGACCTCGCCGAGCTGCGCACCCACGGGGCCAAGCCGGTGGTGCGCCTCATCACGATCGGTGTGCTCATCACCGGCAGCCTGCTGGCCGTCGTGTCGGTGCCGCTCTTCGGCCTCGAGACCGGCGAGGCCGCCGTCCTCGGCGCCCTCCTCGTGGTCAGCGGACCCACCGTGGTCGGACCGCTGCTGAAGCTGGCCCGCCCCCGCCCCCCGGCGTCGACGGTCCTGCGGTGGGAGGGCATCATGATCGACCCGATCGGGGCGACCCTCGCCCTCGTCGTGCTGCAGGTGGTGCTCGACGACGGATCGCCCGGCCGAGGCCTCCTCGGCACCGCCGGGGTGGGGATCGCCTTCGGACTCGTCGGTGCGGCGCTGATCGTCGCCGCCCTGCGTCGGTTCCTCGTCCCCGACGACCTCGAGCTCGCCGTCACCTTCATGATCGTCGTCGGCGCCTACGCGGCCGCCGAGGCCCTCCAGTCGGAGGCCGGGCTCTTCGCCACCACCGCCCTGGGCGTGGCCCTCGCCAACCAACGGTTCATCCAGGTGCGGCGCATCACCGCCTTCAACCAGGACATCGGCATCATCGTCCTCGGGGGCCTGTTCATCCTCTTGTCGGCACGGACCGAGGTGGACCAGCTCGCCGAGGTCCTCGTGCCCTCGCTGGTGCTCGTCGGGTTCGCCGTGCTCGTGGTGCGACCCCTCGTGGCGTGGGTGTGCACCGCCGGATCCGGGATGAAGCCCGCCGACCGGGCCTTCATCGGCTGGATGGGGCCCCGGGGCATCGTGGCCGCGGCCACGTCGGCCCTCTTCGGGTTGAAGCTCACCGATGCCGGCCAGGACGGCGACAAGGTCGCCGCGGTCGTCTTCCTCGTGATCGTCGGCACCTGCCTCGTCTACGGCCTCAGCGCCCGACCCGTGGCCCGGCGCCTCGGCGTCACGTCACCGGACCCGAGTGGCGTCCTCCTCGTCGGGGGAGAGCCATGGCTCCTGGCGCTGGCCGACCGACTCACCGAGCAGGGCGTCGACGTCACCGTCGCGGCCAGCGGCCGCTACGACCTCGTGGGACGGACCCACCCGTGGCGGCTCCTCACCGCCCCGATCCTCTCGGACCGGCTCGACGTGGCGTTCCAGGGCATCCGCTCGGCGGTCATCGCCTCGCCCGACGACGAGCACAACGCCGTCGCCCTCACCCGCTGTCTCGACGACCTGTCCCGCAAGGAGGTCTTCGTGCTGCCCGCCCACGGGCGCACCGAAGCCGTCACCGCCGACTCCCGGATCGGACGGCTCCGCGACCTGGTGATCGGCGGCGGCGGGCGGACCCGCAAGCCCGACGGCGGCGACGAGGAACTGGTCGAGGTGGCGCCTGCGACCACCTGGACCCGCCGGCCGTTCGGACGCGGGGTCACCCAGCAGGATCTGCAGCGGGCCTTCGAGCGAGGCGCCACGGTGCGAACGCTGGCCATCGGGCCCGACGACGACGGGGCCGCCGACGCCGCGATCGGCGACGCCGCGCTGCTGTGCCTCGTCACACGGGCGGGGCACCTCGACCTCGCACCCCGGCGCAGCACCTTCGCAGCCGGTGACACGTTGATCGTGCTCGCCTGAGACGAGGCTGGGTCGCCACGCGCCCCGGTGGGCTCGCGGTGGGCGCCTCAGTGGCCGTCGGCGGCGTCGGCACCGCTGGAGCGGCCCATCACGGGCGAGCCGTGGTGGGCCATCATCCGCCAGTGCCCATCGGGGTCGCGGGCGAAGAGGTTGACCACCGCGACGGTGGCGCCCCCGTCGCCGCCGAGGAGGTTCTCGTCGCAGGTCACCCAGGCCACGTCGCCGGCGACCACCACGCTCACGTCGGTGACGATGAACTGGAGGCGCTGGGGTCCGCCGAAGAGCGCCGCCCAGCTCGACGCCACCGCCCCCCACCCCCGCAGGGTGACCCACCCCGGGTGCACGCAGCTCACCCGGTCGTCGTGAGCCCACAGGTCGGACATCGCGTCGAGGTCACGGGCCTCGAACGCCGCGTAGAAGGCGTCGTTGGCGGCCTGCACCGCCTCGAGCGCCGCGGCGTCGGCGGGGACGGACGGATCGAGGGGGCCGGGCACGGCGTGCACCGTAGCGGTGGCCCGGGCCAGGATTGGCCCGCATGCGCCTCCCCTCCACCTCCGGTGTCGACCTCGCCGTCCACGACCTCGGGGGCGACGGGCCCGCCGCGCTGATGGTGCACGCCAACGGGCTCCACGGTCTGGTCTGGCCGGTCGTGGCCGAGCGGATCCCCGACCGGCACTGCTGGAGCGTCGACCTGCGGGCCCACGGCGACTCGCCGCTGCCGGTGGGGGTCGAGCTCGGCTGGTCGGGGTTCGTCGACGACGTCCTGGCCGTCGTCGACGGGCTGGGCCTGGAACGGCCGTTCGGGATCGGTCACAGCCTCGGCGGCGCAGCGCTCGTCATGGCCGAGCTGCGCCGGCCGGGCACCTTCCGGGCCCTGTGGTGCTTCGAGCCGGTGATCATGCCCGCGGCGCTCATCACCGACGAGCCGATCGCGGACAACCCGATGTCGGCCGGCGCCCGGCGGCGTCGTGACCGGTTCCCGTCGTTCGCCGCGGCGGTGGCGAACTACGCGTCGAAGCCGCCCTTCGACGCCTTGGACCCCCGCGCCCTCGAGGCCTACGTCGCCCACGGGTTCGCCGACGACGGCGAGGGGTCGGTGCGACTCAAGTGCGCACCCGAGCACGAAGCCGAGATCTTCGCCCGCGGCTCGGTGAGCGACGCCTTCCTGCACCTCCACGAGGTGGCGTGCCCGGTCACCGTCGCCGTCGGCGACACCTCGGGTCCCGGGCCGGCGGCCTTCGCCGCCGACATCGCCGCGGCGCTCCCCCAGGGGCATCTGCAGGCGTTCCCCGACGCCGGCCACTTCGCCCCCCTCGAGGACCCCGCCGCCGTCGCCCTCGGGATCCGACAGGCGTTCGCCGGGCTCTGAGCAGTGGCTGTCCCGGGCACTGTCGCCGGGGCTGCCTACCCTGGAGCCATGCCGCTCGAGCTGCCCACCTCGCTGTCGCCGTCGAAGGTGTCGTCGTTCAGCGAGTGTGCGCTCGCCTTCCGGTTCTCGGCCATCGACCGCCTCCCCGATCCGCCCACCGTCGCCACGGTCAGAGGCACGCTGGTCCACGCCGCGCTCGAGCTGCTCATGCTCCGCGCCCCCCACGACCGGACCCCCGACGCCGCGGCCACCTGCCTCGTCGAAGCCGCCGCCGCGATGGCCGACGACCCGGAGCTGCTGGCGCTCGACCTCGACGACGACGAGCGGGCGACGCTCACCGACGAGGCGGCGGCGCTGGTGCAGCGCTACTTCCACATCGAGGACCCCACCGCCGTCACCCCGATCGGCCTCGAGCTGAAGCTCGACGTCGAGCTCGACGGCCTCCGCCTCCGCGGGATCATCGACCGCCTCGAGGTCGACGGCGACGGCGAACTGGTGGTCACCGACTACAAGACGGGTCGGGCGCCGGGCGCCAACTTCGAGCAGTCCCGCCTCAGCGGCGTCCACTTCTACGCGTTCCTCTGCGAACGCGTCCTCGGACGGCGACCGGCCCGGGTCCAGCTCCTCTACCTCGCCGACCCCGTGGCGATCACCACCGTGCCGAGCGAGCAGTCGGTGCGGGCGCTCGAGCGCAAGGTCAAGGCCATCTGGTCCGCCATCGAGCGAGCCTGCGAGCGCGACGACTTCCGACCCCGCACCTCGCGCCTGTGCGACTACTGCGCCTACCGGCCGTACTGCCCGGCCTTCGGCGGCGACCCCGAGGAGGGTCGACGCGTCGCCGTCGAGCTGCGGCGGGCCGCCGCCGAGGCGACCGGGACGGCCACGGGCGGAGCCGGCACGGCCGTGCCCATAGCATCAGCCCGGTGACCGCACCAGACCTCGGACTCGACGCCGTTGCGGCCGACGACGCCGCCCCCGACGAGCCCCTCCCACCTCGGAACCTCCTCGACGCCGAGCTGGAGCGCCTCACGGAGGCCCACCCCGAGCTGCCGCTGCCGCACCACAGCTTCGAACCGCCCCACCGACGCTCGGCGGTCCACCGCTTCGACGATGCCGTCGACCGGGCCTTCGACCGGATCAGAGGCACCGAACCGGCCGACCGGGTCCTCTACGCGCTCACCGAGCTCGGCGACTTCGGGCTCATCTGGATGCTCATCGGGTTCACCAAGGGCCTGCGGTCCGACGCCGACGCGGACGCCGCGTTCCGCCTGGCCGTGGCGCTCGGCGCCGAGTCGACGCTGCTGAACGGGGTGGTCAAGAGCCAGTTCAAGCGCGAGCGCCCTGTCGTCCAGGAAACCCGCCCGTACCGCATCCGCATCCCCCTCACCACCTCGTTCCCGAGCGGTCACGCCAGCACGGCAATGGTCGCCTCGCTGCTCATGACCGCCGACCCCCGGACGAAGGCCAAACCGCTGTACTTCGTCCTGGCCGGCCTGATCGCCGCGAGCCGGGTGCACGTGCGCATCCACCACGCCTCCGACGTCGTGGGCGGCGTGGTGGTGGGCACCACCCTGGGGCTGATCGCCCGCAAGGTCTGGCCGCTGCGCCGCCGATCCTGAGCATCCGCCGGACCGGCGCCGCCCGGACGGCGGAATACCCGTGCTCCCCCGCCGGTTCCGAACCCGCGTGACCCTCACCTTCGCCATCACCTGGGACTACCGCTGCCCCTTCGCCCGCATCGCGCACCGCCACGTGATCGACGGGTTGCTCGACGGGGCCGACTGGGACGTGACCTTCGTGCCGTTCAGCCTCGGCCAGGTGCACGTCGAGCCCGGCGAACCCCCGATCTGGGAGCGCCCGCAGGACGACACGGGCATCCTCGCCCTCCAGGCGGCGGTGGTGGTGCGTGACGAGCAACCCGCACACTTCCTCCCGGTCCACCGGGCCCTGTTCGAAGCCCGCCACGTCGACGGCGCCCAGCTGCGAGATCCCGGTGTCGTGCGCGCGCTGTTGGTCACCGGCGGCGCCGATCCCGAGGCCGTCTTCGACGAGATCGCCAGCGGCCGACCCCTCGAGACGGTGCGCCGCGAGCACGAGGCGGTCGCCACCGACCTCGACGTCTGGGGCGTCCCGACCTTCATGGCCGGAGGAAGGGCGGCGTTCGTCCGCCTGATGGAGCTGCCCGCCGACGCGGCCGACGCCCGCCGCAACGTCGAGCGGTGCGTCGAGATGCTCGCCGGCTGGCCCTCGCTCAACGAGTTCAAGCACACCAGCCTCGAGAGGTAGCGTCGTCGCAGGGGCGGGACCACGCGGGGCGAGGAACGGGCACCATGACGACGGGGTGGATGAGCGATTCCGAGGCGCTCATGTGGCACGTCGGCCACGACCCCTTCCTCGACCCCACGTTCGGGAGCCTCACCGTCCTGGGCTCCGCTCCGGACATCGACCACCTGCGCAGTCGGCTGCTGCGCCTCGTGGCCAACACCCCCCGCTTCGGCCAGCGGGTCAGCACCCCGGTCGGCCGCCTCACCCCGCCGGCATGGTGCGACGATCCCCGGTTCGACGTCGACAACCACCTCCGCACGGTCACGCTCCCGCCACCGGGGTCACGCCGCCAGCTCCTCGACCTCGCGGTCCGGCTCGTGCAGGAGCCCTTCGCCGACGATCGGCCGCAGTGGGAGTTCGTCGTGATCGCCGGTCTCGCCGACGGCGGGACCGGCGTGGTCCAACGGATCCACCACACCATCACCGACGGCGAAGGGGGCCTGCGGGCGGCCGCCGCCATCCTCGACCTCGAACCCGGCCTCGCCCCCCTCGACGAGCACACCCCTGCGATGCAGGACGCTTCGGGCCCGGGGGCGCTGGGGCTCGTCGCCCAGACCGCCGGCGTGGCCGTGCAACGAGCCGGGCGGGCGGCGCAGTCCGTCGTGGGCGAGGCGGTCACTCTGGTCGCCCATCCGGGCCAGGTGCCGGGGGCGGTGTCGACCGGGGTGGAGACGGCCCGGTCGGTGATCGACCAGCTGAAGGTCCACGACCGTGCCTTGTCGCCGCTGTGGACGAACCGCACGTTGCGCCGCCGCCTCGACACGCTCGACGTGCCACTGGCCCCGATGCAGGCCACCGCCCGGGCGTTCGGCGCCACGGTGAACGACGTGTTCGTCACCGCGCTGACCGCCGCCATCGGCGAGCTGCACCGTGAGTCCGGCCGTCCGGCCGAGCAGCTGAGGATGGCCATGCCGGTCAGCCTGCGCCGCCGGGGATCCGGCGCCGGCAACGCCTTCGTACCCGCCCGGATCGTCGTCCCCGTCACCGACGGGGATCCCCGACGTCGGCTCACCACGATCCACGACCTCCTCGCCCCGGCCCGCGACGAGCCGGCGTTCGGGGTCATCGAGCAGCTGGCCAGCGTGGCCAACCTCCTGCCGACACCGCTCGTCACCCGGGTCCTACGCGATCAGGCCCGCGCCGTCGACTTCGCGGCGTCGAACCTCCGCGGCGCGCCCGTCCCCCTCTGGCTGGCCGGAGCCGAGGTGCTGGCCGACTACCCGATCGGTCCGCTCACCGCGGCCGCGCTCAACGTCTCGCTGCTCTCCTACGACGGCACGTGCAACATCGGCCTGCACTCCGACCAGGGCGCCGTCACCGATCCCGAGCGTCTGGCCGTGCTCCTCGGCCAGAGCTTCTCGGAGCTGTTCGCCGCCTGAGCCCGGACGCGGCGAGACGCGGCCCTGGGGCCGCGCCTCGAGATCGCCACGGTGCGGACGGCCAGGGCCGAGCCCCGCTAGTTCTGGGCGAGCGCCGAGTCCTCGTTGGTGAGCAGCGTGCGCACGTCGAGCAACAGGTCGGACACCTCGTCGGTGCTCACGAGCTCTCGGTTGAGCATCTCACCGAGGGCCCGGTCGATGATCGACAGCGCCTCGCTGATGCTCTCGTGCTCGTGGGTCTCGGTCATGGTGGCTCCTGTCAGGGCCGGCGGGATATCCCCATCGTAGGCGGAGACCTGTGACAGTCAGGTTTCGGGAAGATCATTTTCGTGGCCCGCCGTGACCCCGAACCGCGGCGACGGCCCCGTAGGCTCGACGCCTCGTGAGCTACGTGGTGCAGCGCCGACTCGGCCGTGGCGGGATGGGCGTGGTCGACCTCGCCCTCGACGACGCCGGCCGCCCGGTGGCCTGCAAGCGGCTGCTCCTGCACGGCAGCGCCCACGAGATGCACCGTGCCCGGGCCCGGATCCGACGTGAGGCGGCCGCTCTCGCCCGGCTCGACCACCCCAACATCGTCCCGCTGCTCGAGGTGCTCGACGACGGCGACGACGTGGTGCTCGTGCTCCCCTACCTCCCCGGTGGCACGCTCGCCGACCAGGTCCACCACCACGGCCCGCTCAGCCCGGGCCAGGTCCACGAGCTCGCCGATGCCCTCTTCGCGGCACTGGCCGCCGCCCACCGCCAGGGCATCACCCACCGCGACATCAAGCCCGCCAACGTGTTGTTCGACGAGCGGGGCACGCCGTTCCTCGCCGACTTCGGTGTGGCCACGATCCGCGACTCGACCGGGGGGCTGACGGTGACGGGGGCGGTGATCGGCACCCCGGAGTTCATGGCTCCCGAGCAGGCCCGGGGCGAGGAGAGCGGGCCGCCCGCCGACGTGTTCTCCCTGGCGGCGACGCTCCTGTTCGGAGCGACGGGCCAACCGCCCTACGGCCGGGGCGACCCGGCGATCCTGCTCCCCAGGGCGGCCCGTGGGCGTCTCGCCCCCCTCCCGGCCGGCCTCGACCGCTCGGTGCGACGGCGCCTGGCGCCGGCCCTGGCCCGGGCGCCACAGCGCCGGCCGAGCGCCGCGGTGGCCGCCGTCGACCGCGCCCCGGGACGAGGCCGGCGGGCCGCAGCCTCGCGGCGGACGGGGGCCGAGGACGCCGTCGGCCCCGAAGGCACGCGGATCTCCGCTCCGGCACCCCGGCGACGAGGAGGACGACTGGTCGGCCTGGCGGCCGGCACCGCTGCGGCGCTGGTCGTGGTGCTCGGCGCGGTGGCCGTCGCCGATCGTCTCGACGACGCCGACGGCCTCAGCGCGACCGGTCTGGTGCCGTTCGACCCCGCGCCGTGCGAGGACCTCCCCTACCAGCCGTGCGGGGAGCCGCCCGCGATCGGCACCGACGGCACCGCGTGCCTGCCCGGGCGCGCCGACTACGACGGCGACCCGGCGACCGGGTGCGAGGTCGCGTCCGACGACGTCGGCGGGGCGGAGTTCGTCGACCGCATCCGGGCCAACCTCGTCCCCGCCGACGCGGTCGACGTCTACCCGTTCCGGGTCGACCACTCGCTCAACCTGTTCTGCGACAACGTCCTACGGGTGACGCTCACCGCCCCGCCCGGCGCCACCATGCGCCTCGACGTGCTCAGCGAGGGTGAGACGCTCGGGACGGCCGTGAGCACCGACGGGGTGGCGGCCACCGTGTCGCTCGACCAGCCCGACTGCTTCGGGAACACGAACCGCGACCTCGAGGCCCGCGTCGGCTGGGTGGGCGAGGCCCGGACCGGCGAAGCGTACCTGCTCACCCGCTCGGGGCGCTGGTAGGCCCGTCCCGGCCGGCGCGCTCGGTAGCGTCGAGCCCATGTCAGCGGTACCCGACCTGGGCGTCACCTTCGCCGGATTCATGAACCTCGGCCTCGACCGTGCCGCCACGGCGGCCGGGTGGGCGACGGAGCTCGGCTACTCGTCCTTCTGGACCGCCGAGACCACCGGGCCCGAGGCCTTCGTCACCCTCGCGGCCGCGGGTGCCGCCAACCCGGGCCTCGACCTCGGCACGGGGGTGATCGCCCTCCAGCTGCGCACCCCGGGCGTGGTGGCCATGGCCGGGGCGACGCTGCAGGCGCTCCACCCCGAGCGGCGCATCCTGCTCGGCATCGGGATCTCGTCGCCCGTCGTGGCCTCACAGTGGCACGGCGCGGAGTACGGCGAGCGCCCCCTCGCCCAGGTCCGCGAGTACGTCGCGCTCCTCCGCGAGTGCCTGTCCGGGGAGCCGGTGACCTTCGAGGGCGACCACTACCAGGTGCGCCGGTTCCGGCTGGGGGTGCGCCTCGGGGAGCGACGCCCCGAGATCGTCGTCGCCGCCCTCAACCCGGCGATGTTGCGCCTCGCCGGCGAGGTGGCCGACGGCGTGCTGTTGAACTACCTCCCGGCCTCCCACGTCCCGTGGTCGGTCGAGCAGGTGCGCGCCGGGGGCGACGCCACCGTCTACGCCTACGTGCACGTGGGCGTCTGCGACCGGGCCGACGGCGTGGAGCTCGCCCGCCGCGACCTGTTCTCCTACGCCGTCGTCGACAGCTACGCCCGCAACTTCGAACGGGCCGGGTTCGCCGACGAGGTGGCGGCCATCCGGGAGCATCACGCCGCCCGCGACCGGGAGGGAGCGCTGGCGGCGGTGTCGGACCGGATGATCGACGCCATCGACGTGATGGGCGACGCCGAGCACGTCCACGCCACCGTGCGGTCCTACGTCGACGCCGGCGTCGAGGTGCCCGTCGTGATGCCGTTGCCCTGGGGGCCGGACCGGATGGCCACCGTGCGCGCCACCATGGTCGCCGCAGCCGGCGTCCCGGCGGCACCCGGGTCGTGACCCCCCGGGCCCCCCGTGCCCGGAGAGGCGGAGGCGACCCCGACCCGGGAGGGCGCCTCGACGGGCTGACCGCGCTGGGCCTTCGCACCGGTGCCGTCGTCCGCTTCCGCCGCCGGCCCACCGAGCGCTGGAAGGAGGGCGTCGTCTCGCGTCGGGAGGCCGACGGCAGCCTCGGCGTGCGTGACGCGAAGGGCTCGCTGCGAGCCCTCCCCCTCGAGCTGGTGGAGGTGCGCACCGTCGGACCCCGAGGCGGCGTGGCGTGGGAGCCCCTGCCGGAGCGGGCGGCGCGGACCGAGCAACTGGACCTCTTCTGAGCGCAGAGCAGGGCCGCGGAGCCACCCGGACCCTGCCCCGAGGGCCCCGACGCACACCACCGTCAACCTGAGGTCACGAGAAGTTCATCGAACGGTCGCCGTCGCGCCCTCGCGACGCGCCGCCGAGCAACTAGAGCATCGGTATGGACGAGCAGTGGCGCCGACTCACCCTTCCCCCCGACACCGTGGAGGTCCTCTCGCGGGCCCCGTCGGTCGTGGTCCCCCGGACCACGGAGGAGCTCGCCGCCGCCGCGGTCGGCGACGGGGTCACGGAAGTGGCCTACGACGTGCCGGGTCGGGGACGGGTGGTCGAGGCCGTCGCCGTCGCGGTGCGCAACGGCGTGAGCGCCAACTACGTGGAGCCGTACATGCGGCGCCGTGACGCCGACGCCCTCGTCGTGGGCGACGACCTGCCGACCGACAAGACCCACTACCGCGACCGCTTCGGCGCGGAGTTCGCGCCGGTGCGCGAGGCGACCCTCGACTGGCTCGCCGAGCAGGACCTGGTGGTGTTCCCGTTCATCGCCGGCGAGCACGACACCGGCGTCCCGGCCGTGGTGGTCGCACCGGCCAACGCCGGCTTCTTCGCACTCGGCCTCGCCCTGCTCCAGGGCCTGGTCGACATCGACGACCTGCCCGACCCGTTCGTGCCGAGAGCGGTGCTGTACGTGGCGCCGCCCTTCCGTCACACGCACTTCGACGGGCGCCAGGTCGTGGTCCACAACCGCAGCGACGACCCGCCGCTCCACGAGCTCTTCAGCTACAACCTCTACCCCGGCCCCAGCGCCAAGAAGGGCGTCTACGGCGTGCTCATCAACATCGGCGAGCACGAGGGATGGGTGGTGGCCCACTGCTCGACGGTCCAGGTGGTCACGCCCTACGACAACGTCGTCACCTTCATGCACGAGGGGGCCAGCGGGTCGGGCAAGAGCGAGATGCTCGAGTACCCGCACCGCCAGACCGACGGTGCACTCGTCCTGGGGAGCAACGTCCTGCGCGACGACGTGCGGACGATCGTCCTGCCCACGCAGACCTGCGACCTGCGTCCCGTCACCGACGACATGGCCATGTGCCACCCGTCGTTGCAGACCGGCGACGCCAAGCTGCACCTGCGCGACGCCGAGGACGCCTGGTTCGTGCGCGTGAACCACATCACCCACTACGGCACCGACCCGAACCTCGAACGCCTCACCGCCGACCCGCCGGAGCCGTTGCTGTTCCTCAACATCGACGCCGCCCCCGACAGCCGGGCGCTCATCTGGGAGCACACCATGGACGCCCCGGGCGTCCCCACCCCGAACCCCCGGGTGGTCATCCCCCGTCACATCGTGCCCGGGGTGGTGGACGGCACCGTGAAGGTCGACATCCGCAGCTTCGGCATCCGCACGCCGCCGTGCACCGCGGAGACCCCGAGCTACGGGGTCATCGGCCTCTTCCACAGCCTGCCCCCCGCGCTGGCCTGGGTGTGGCGCCTCATCGCCCCGAGGGGGCACGACAACCCGAGCATCGTCGACACCGAGGGCATGTCGAGCGAGGGCGTCGGCTCCTACTGGCCCTTCGCGACGGGTCGGCGCGTCGACCAGGCCAACCTGCTGCTGCGCCAGATCCAGACGACCACCGCCGTGGACTACCTGTTGTTCCCCAACCAGCACATCGGGTGCTGGAAGGTGGGGTTCATGCCGCAGTGGATCGGGAGGGAGTACTTCGCCCGACGCGGCTCGGCTCGCTTCGAACCAGGGACGCTCGTCGACGCCCGGCTGCCGCTGCTCGGACGAGCGCCCATGGGGATCACCGTCGAGGGCCAGCAGATCCCCCGCTGGCTCTTCCACGTCGAGCTCCAACGCGAGCTGCACGCCGAGATCTACGACGTGGGGGCCCGCCAGCTGCAGGACTTCGCGGTGGCCGAGCTCGAGAAGTTCGTCCTCCCCGACCTCGACCCGCTCGGGCACGAGATCATCGCCTGCGTGAACGACGGCGGGTCGGTCGGGGACTTCGACCGGCTGCTGCCCGTGGCGTGACCCTTCGGGCGCGGCTGACCGGTCGGAGCCTCAGCGGGGGGCGAGGTCGGCCAACGCCCGGCGCACGTCGACGTCGGGTGCCAGCGGGAGGACGGCGAGGACAGGGGTGGTGACGCCGTTGTCGACGTAGCGCTGCACGTGGGCGCGGCACTGCGCCGGCGAGCCGTGGACCACCAGCGCGTCGACCACCTCGTCGGGGATGGCGGCGAGGGCCGCGGGGCGGTCACCCGCCTCCCAGGCCGCCCACATGTCGGCCAACGCGTCGGTGCGGCCCAGCCACTCGTGGAAGGCGCGGTAGACCGGCACGTTGAGGTAGGCGGCGATGGCGTAGCGGGCGGCGGCGCGCACGGTCTCGGTGTCCTCGGACGGCGCGACGAAGATCCGGGCCACGATCTCCTTGTCGGCGCCGTGGGCGGTGACGATCGGCGCGACGCGGGTGACGTCGTCGGCCGAGAGCCAGTTGATGATGGCGCCGTCGCCGTGGCGGCCCGCCAGGTTCAACATGCCTTCCCGGAGGGCGGCGACGAGGATCGGCACCGGCTCGGGCGGGCGGACCTTCAGCCGGAAGCCCTGGACGGCGAAGGTGTCGTAGGTCTCGGTGACCTTCTCGCCGCTGAGGGCCTGGCGAAGGAACCGGACGGTGTCGCGCATGCGGGCGTAGGGCTCGGAGAAGGGGATGCCGTTCCAGCGCTCGACGATCACGTTCGATGACGTGCCGAGGCCCAGCACGAAGCGCCCCGGCGCCGCCTGGGCCATCGCCCCGACGCTCTGGGCGAGCAACGCCGGGCCACGGGTGTACGCGGGGATGATCGCCGTGCCGAGCCGCAGGCGTGGCGCCCACACCGACGCCAGCGCCAGGGGGGTGAACCCGTCGGCCCCGTCGGCCTCGGCCGACCACACATCGGTGTAGCCGAGCGAGGCGAGCTCCTCGATCCACTCCCGCTGCTCGCCGAGCGCCACCCCGTCGAAGGGGATGGTCATGCCGTGACGGACCGGCGCGCTCACCGGCTCGACGGCGGCTCTCGCCACGCGCGGATCATGGCCGATTGGCTGGCGGTGCCCATGAGGGTGCCGTCCTCGGCCCACAGGTAGATGTGGCCGTGCCCGAAGCCCCGGGCGACGGCCTCGATGCGCACGTCGACGAGGACCCACTCGGTGGCGGCGGTGTGCAGCACCCGCAGCGTGTTGTCGAGGCTGTTGGAGCTGATCTCGCTGGTGAGGGTCTGGCCGAGGCCCATCGGTACGAAGTCGCCGAGGATGGCGAGGGCCGCTGCGGAGTTCATGGAGAGCCCGGGCATGCGGGTCCAGAACGCGGTGCGACCGGTGCCCGGCGACTCGACGGCCATGCGGGACTCGAGGCGGCTGGCGATGGTGTTGCCCGGATCGAACCGGTACTCGCGGGGCGGGCACTCCTCGGGCCCGGGCGAGTCCGGCATGGTGACCCACTGGCCCTCCTCGTGGAAGTCCCGCCTCCCGAGCGAGGCGTTGACCGTGAAGATCTCGGTGTCGCCCACCTGGCCGAGCACGCGGGCCTGGGTGGTGGACCGGCCGTGGGCGCCGATGTGGACGTCGAGGTCGACCACCGACGGGGGGCGGGTGTAGTTCAGGTACTGGGCGCACGCCCACACCACCGGCCGCCCGGTGGTGCGCTCGAGGGCCTCGATGGCCGCACCGAGCCCACAGCCCCCGAACAGCGTGCCCAGACCGCTGCAGATGCCCGGGGTGACGGGCAGGTACCAGCGCATCGGGTTGTGCGTGGGCTCCAGACCGAGCCACTCACGTGCGTTCACGGGCGGGACTCTACAAGGGGGCGCCGGGCGCCTCAGGGGACGCACCGGGGCGAGGCCGCCGACCCGTCCGGCACTAGGGTCGCCCGATGGCCGACGCACCGTGGACAGGCGACGCGGTCTCTCTCGTCGAGGCGTTCCGTGCCGGGGAACGCTCACCGGTCGAGGAGCTCGAGGCCACCCTCCGGGCGGTGGAATCGAGCGCGCTCAACGCGTTCTCGTTCGTCGACGGCGACCGTGCCCTCGAAAGGGCCGCCGTCGCCGACGTCCACGAGCCCTTCGGCGGCGTCCCCCTCGGCGTGAAGGAGCTCACCCCCGTGGAGGGGTGGCCCCACACCGAGGCGTCGCTGGTCTTCGCCGACCGGGTCGCCGGGCACACCTCCACCATGGTCCGCCGGGCGGTCGAGCAGGGCGGTGCCGTGGCGGTCGGGCAGACGACGGCATCGGAGTTCGGCGGGCTCAACGTGAGCGTCACGAAGCTCAACGGCGTCACCGGCAACGCCTGGGACCCCACCCGCACCGCCGGCGGCTCGTCGGGGGGCAGTGCCGCCGCCGTGGCCGGTGGGCTGGTCCCGATCGCCACCGGCGGGGACGGCGGCGGCTCGATCCGCATCCCGGCCGGGTTCAACGGACTGCTCGGGCTGAAGGGCACGATCGGGCGCATCCCGCGGGGGCCGTACACGCAGGTCGGCAACTTCACGGTCGTCGTCGGCTGCCTGGCCCGATCGGTGCGCGACGCCGCCCGCTGGTTCGACGTCTGCGCCGGCTACGACAGCCGCGACCCGTACAGCCTGCCCTCACCGGGGGGCTGGGAGGCCGGCCTCGGCACCCACGACCTGCGCGGGCTGCGCATCGCCGTCGTGCCCCACCTGGCCACCGCCGTGGTGCACCCTGCGGTGGAGGCCATGGTCCGTGACGCCGGCGAGCAGCTCGTCGCGGCCGCCGGGCTGCGCCGGGTGGACGACGTGGTCGTCGACGTCCCGGGGCTCGGGTTCGAGTGGGCGATGAGCGGCCTGGCCGGCGTGCTGTCCGACCTCGGCGACCGGTGGCCCGAGGACCGTCCGCTCCTGACCGAGGAGATGGCCTTCGGGGTGCAGGTGGCCGAGGAGCACTTCGACCTGGCCATGGCGGCCCGGGTCCTGGAGCGGCGCACCGCGGCCAACGAGGCCATGGCCGCGGTGTTCGACCAGGTCGACCTGGTGCTGTGCGCCACGAACCCCGACGTCGCCTACCCGGCCGGGGTCACGCTGAACACCAGGGTGGGCGAGCAACGCGTCGGGCCCGAGAACAACGGCGCGCTGACGATCCCGGCCAACATCACGGGATGCCCGGCGGTGTCGATCCCGATCGGGGTGATCGACGGGCTGCCGGTGGGGATGCAGCTCATCGCCCGCCACCACGCCGACGACCTGCTGCTCGACCTGGCCGGGGTCGTGGAGCGGGAGCGGCCCTGGCCCCTCGTCGCGCCCGGGGCACCGGTCTGAGCTCAGCCGACCCCGCCCGCAGGTGACTGATGCTCCTATTGATTGAGGTTGCGCAAGTCGTTGTAGATCTCTCGGGCGATGTAGCGCTTGAGGCAGCGGATGATCTCCTTCTTGGAGAGTCCT